>JAYWMS010000018.1:0-2151 GCA_035873215.1 Nitrospirota bacterium
TCCTAAATAGTTATTCGTCCAGCTTTCAGGAATAATTCGAATCCGACCATCAGTCACGGCGGCAATAGCCGGATCGGCCAACGGTTGAATCTTCACAAACCATTGGGGCGAAAGGTAAGGCTCCACCACCGTCTTGCATCGATAACATTTGCCCAACGCCATCTGATGGTCTTCCACCTTCACGAGAAGTTCACGTGCTTCAAGTTCCTCAATCACAACTGCGCGAGCTTTGGCGACCGGCAACTCCGCGAGCTTTGTGAGGAGCCCGGGGTCCACCTCCGCTTCTTTGAGACCTTCGGGGTCAAGTAGGGCTTCATAATTGAGAATCGAAATGCGCGGCAACCCATGTCGTTCACCCGCCTCAAAATCGTTGAAATCATGCGCGGGTGTAATCTTCACGGCCCCCGTCCCAAATTCTCGATCAACGAGAATGGGATCACCAATGATTGGAATCGTGCGTGCCGTGAGCGGAAGACGAACAGCTTTCCCTATGAGATGGTTGTACCGAGAATCGTCCGGATGAACCGCCACGGCAGTATCACCCAGCAACGTTTCCGGTCGTGTCGTGGCAATTGGCAGGAATGTGTCGGAGTCATCATCCACCGGATACCGAAGGTGATACATTTTTCCCTTAATGGGATCATGCTCAACCTCAATGTCCGACAGTGCCGTTAAACAACGAGGGCACCAATTAATGAGGCGTTTGCCACGATAAATTAATCCTTCTGCATAAAGACGAACAAAGACTTCCCGGACAGCCATGGAGAGCCCATCATCCATCGTGAAACGGAGGCGTGACCAATCGCATGAGGCGCCCAGCCGCTTGAGTTGCTCGATGATGGTGTCACCCGATTCCTCTCTCCACTTCCACACCCGATTAATGAAAGCCTCGCGGCCCACCTGTTCTCGAGTGTGGCCTTCCTGAAGCAGTTGTCGTTCCACAACATTTTGGGTGGCACTGCCGGCATGATCGGTCCCTGGAAGCCAGAGGGTATTGCGCCCTTGCATTCGACGCCAGCGAATGAGGATATCTTGCAGTGTGTAGGTTAAAGCATGCCCGATATGAAGAGACCCCGTCACATTGGGCGGAGGAATGACGATGGTATACGAATCACCTTGGCTGTCAGGTGATGGGGAAAAGGCATGGTGATCGATCCAATACTGACCCCACCGTTCCTCAACAGACTGAGGCTCGTAGACCTTTTCAAGTTGGCGTGATGACATAAAATGATGTGTAGTATAGGCTAGGAGTGATTGAGCAAGCGATGGAATCTTAACATGGGGTATACCCCCTCGCAACCGCGGATCTGGTTGTCTTTTCAAGGAAAACTGTGCTAAAAGTGTAGAAAATGTGGACGGTTTCCAGTTCCACCATTAACTCATATTGACCATTTTTTAAAGGACACGCGAATGCCTAAAGGACGAGAGAAAGATCGGGAATTACGGCGCAAGCATCGAAAGAATCAAGAGCGGATGAAAGCCTTGGAGCAAGCCCAAAAACCGACTGGGCGATCAAAGAAATAGCTTTGGTGGCAAACGCGTAGGGAAAAATTCGCTACCTGAACCCCAGATTCCTGAGGTGAAATTCTTAGCTGCCTGGTTTAATATTCCTCCAGCAACCCTGGCCATTGCACCTTAAGTGTTATCCTACCTGTTGGTTTTGTCTTTCACTGTTAACCCTATTCAACAAACTGATCAACCAGGAGAGTCAAGGGTATCGACTTTTGGGGGAGGCCGACTCATCCCTGGGTCACTGCCCATCTCCTAATCCTTTACCCAAACGAATCTGCCTTGAATTCCTCTCCTTTGTAAGGAGAGGCTAGGTGAGGTAGAGTCCTTGTACCAATAGTGAAGTCAGGAGAGATCAGCTACAGAATGTGACAAAGGGGACTGTTGAATATTTCACTCCCTTGGCCAATAAACGCCCATGATAAGACGGGCATCATCAGTGGGAGGGAATGTTCCAAAAAGCATGCCCTGCGTCTTTCCGAAGGGTTCCTCCAGCAAGGCCGCAGCCGTTTTGACGCGCGGAGCGTACTCTCAGTACGTGAGCACGGGAAAATGGCGAGAACGCCGCTGGCGGCTTTTTTCAACATTCTCATAGTGTAAAAACCCTCGCCTTCCAGCTAACGCGAAGTGATCAATATAACG
>JAYWMS010000036.1:0-3638 GCA_035873215.1 Nitrospirota bacterium
GTCACGCCCACAGGGGTTTGTCGTGACAGAGATGCAGAAACTTGAGGAGACCAATCACGATCCAAGTATCTTGGTTCCGATTGGCTGGACACCAGATAACGAATTTACGAGGGGGAGAAAGCGATCAGGAAATGGGACGACGGTCGTTAGCTCGGCTAAGGGCAGTTATTGAGGCACATGAAATGTCAATGAATACAAAAAAGAGATGGTTTGAAAGGGAGAAGGATGTCAATTTTATCGGCGAAGTTTCTGGACACATATCAAAACATGAGGCCGGATTGGGGCCCACTTGGAGAGATCGTTTACAACATTTTTTATTCGAGATTTTTAGAGGAACAAGAACGTAAGGAGAATTGGGTCGATACTTGTGCACGGGTAGTCACAGGCGTCTACAACATTGAAAAACAACACTGCCTACAGTACGACAGGCCATGGGATGATGACAAAGGTATACTCGATGCTCATAAGATGTTCGAACTCATCTACAGTTTTATGTTTCTACCACCAGGCCGTGGTCTATGGGCAATGGGCTCATCAAGCATGTCACGCCATGGGGGTGCCCCTCTAAATAATTGTGGATTCACATCCACGAAGGACGTCGGAAAGTTTCCCGTCGTTAACCTACACGGTCCAGACGCCACTTATCCATTTGTCTGGCTTATGAATATGTCCATGCTCGGTGTCGGCATTGGATTTGATACAAGAGGAGCGGGACAACATGGGGTTCAAAAGCCGTACTACGTCGCGTCACAATGGGTCATACCTGATAGTCGGGAGGGTTGGGTTGAGAGCGTACGTATGCAACTTGCTGGATTCTTCTATGGAGAAACCCTGCCTCGATTCGATTACTCTCGGATCAGGCCCAAAGGATCGATCATTAGAGGATTCGGAGGCATTGCAGCCGGACCAGAACCACTTATCAAGCTACATCAGGCGTTGGAGACGCTCCTTACCACGTACATTGGACGACGTTTCGACTCAACGATGATCGTTGATGTCAATAACCTAATTGGCCGATGTGTGGTGTCAGGCAACGTACGACGTTCGGCGGAAATCGCACTAGGAGATCCAGATGACATTCTCTTTACCCGTCTTAAAACAGACTTCGATAAGGTGGCTGAGTATCGGTACATCTCTAACAACAGTGTTATTGTTGGCCCTGATAGTGATTACCAGAGACTCGGTGCTCTCACGGCTGCGTATGGTGAGCCCGGATACTTCTGGAGAGAGAATGCGCGGCTATTTGGCCGAATGAATGGCATTCAGAATGCGTCAGACTACAATGCGGATGGGACAAACCCATGCGTGGAACAGACGCTGTGGAATTTGGAGCTGTGCAACGTAGTTGAGACATTCATCAACCGACACAAAAGCCTGCATCAGTACATGCGGACGCTCAAGATGGCGTACCGATATGCGAAAGTGGTCTCGCTTGTCAAGACTGGCATCCCAGAGACCGACAAGATTATTGAGAGGAACAGACGGATCGGATGTTCAATGAGCGGCGTGGCCAGAGCGTTCAATCGCATGGGTACCGCCCAAGTCTTTGATTGGAGTGACAAAGGTTATGATTACCTTACTGGTCTTGATGCTGATTACAGTTGCTGGCTTGGTATCAATCGTTCGATTAAGAGAACTAGTATCAAACCTTCTGGGACTGTGCCACTTCTCCCCGGTGAGACACCGGCACTTAATTTTCCAGAGTCTGAATTTTATCACCGGACTATCCGTGTTAGTGTTAACGATCCAATTCTTGTGGATCTTGATCGGGCTAAGTACCGGATAGAACCAAACCAATATGGTGCGGATGGTGGTGGCGAGACCATGGTGGTCTACATCCCAGTCCAAGAACCTGAATTCGTGAGAGCGAAAAACGATGTGTCCATGTGGGAACAGTTGGAGCACGTCGTCGGGATGCAACGCTACTGGGCGGACAACCAGGTATCCTGTACGATTACGTTTGATCAAAAAGAAGCCGAGGATATTCCTAGGGCTTTAGAGTTGTACCAAGACAAGCTAAAGGCTGTCGCGTTCTTGCCCAAGAAGCAAGACATTTATCCACAGGCACCGATACAACCAATCTCACCGAGCGAGTACGCAACGTCACTCGCCAGTCTGAAGCCATTGGTGATTACGGGCCAGAAGGATGCAGTAGCGGTAGGTGGGTGTGATGGGGGCTCATGTTCTGTGTTATAACGACCGATAAGGAGAGTAGCAATGAAAGTGAAGATTCAATTATCTGATGAGGATGTGCGAGCGGCGATCGAAGACAAAGTGATGGGAATGCTGTCCGATGAAGTGCTCGGCTGCGGTGACCCACAGGTTGAGATCGAAGTGTACGCGGCAGGGTATGACGAGAACGACAAGCCAGTCTGTTTCGATATGTCAGACCCCGAAGATTGGGCCATGTACGTGGATGTGACCGTCCACAACGACTAAGAGGAGTCCATGAAAGTCATAAACCTTTATGGCGGCGCAGGAGCAGGGAAATCAACCCTTGCCTCTGCGCTTTTTTCACGCCTACGATTCGACAACCAGGTCAGTGTGGAGTTGGTCCCGGAGTTTGCCAAGGACGTGGTGTACGAAGGAGCACGTCGAAACCTGGGTGATCAGTTCTACCTGTTGGGTAACCAGCAGCACCGTTTGTGGAGGTTAATGAAGGAAGGGGTGGACGTCGCCATTACTGACTCACCGATTGGTATGACAATTGCATACGCACATATGGGGAACTTTCCTCACATCGAAGAGTTAATAACTATTGTCAATCATTTGAATCGGCAGTATACTAACCTGAATGTGTTTGTCAACCGTCCAGGCCCTGGAAACTTTCGCAAGAATAAACAGCGAAATGCCGATATAGATATGTGGATCAAAGAGGATGTGCCTATGCATTTGAATGTTGATTTCAATCAACAAGGTGTGGATGACCTCTATCAATTGACAATACAGTGGCTGGCAAAGAACACGAAACTATAACTGGAGGAAGATCAATGTACATTACGACCGCTGATTTGAGAAAGCTGCAGGAAGATCAAGCACACCTGCACAAATTAAGAAAGCAAATGTTTGTCGCACCAGTGGTACCAGTCGTGGCACCAGAGCCAGAGTACGACGGTATCCATTTGACGAAAGCAGAGCATGATGCCTTGGTCATGTACCGGGAGAAACTGGAAGCACTCGAAGCTGGTGGTGTGGATAACTGGGAAGGGTATCATCCTTCACTCATCGAGTGGCACGAAACATACGCAGGAGATTAACATGGCAGCATTAGTTGTCTTGATGATATTCTGGGCATTGTGGCTTGTGTTTAGAACAGACTAAGGATTTGGCCTTGTAGTTTAATTAGAACGTTTCCCATAGGGGGAAATGATGCAGGTAGCAAACCCTGCCAAGGTCGCATATAGAGGGTTCACGTTCTCTCTTCAAAGACAAACGTGATGGTGAGGGTGAAACTAGGATGTCGGGTAGCTCAGCCTGGTTAGAGCATCCAACTGATAATTGGAAGGTCGCAGGTCCGAATCCTGCCCTGACAACCAATTAGCACTCGCCTAGTGCGTAAAAAATAAGGCCGACGTGCCACCGAGTCGAGGCAGGACACAATTTGAGGCGGGGTCCTGAAATCCTAGGAAGTAGGGAGT
>JAYWMS010000048.1:0-15458 GCA_035873215.1 Nitrospirota bacterium
CTCATGACGATCAGCTGTTCGGAATGAGAAACCTGGGGAGCGGCTAGGCCAATCCCATCGTTTTCCAACATAGTTTCAAACAAATCATCAATAGTTTGCTGAAATTCCCGTTTGCCTATGGTGTCAGGATCAACCGGAGCAGACACTTTTCGTAATATTGGATTCCCAATTTTCGCAATTGGCAATATTGCCATGATAGGCTCCTGAATTGTGTGTAAATTAACACCGGTATGGATACGATGAATTCTGACTGTTTCAACTACTTATTAGGATACCGGTTCTGAGGGAGAAGCGGAAGGTGGAGAGGGTCTTTTTTTGAGATTCTCTTCCCACCATGTTCTCCATTCTTTTGCCCATTCTATTCGTTGCTCTTGAGTCGACCCTTGCCAATCGTGGGGTTTGCCAACATAACCAGTTAATCTCCAAAAAGACTCGAGGGCAGTGACCGAGACATAGCGTTCCGAATCACCCAACAAATCAACGAGTAATAGTGGAACCTCAATACGCTTCACATTTCGCCCTAGAAATGCCACGGCACGACGCATGGTATCGCTCGGATCATTGACCATGGTCTGAAGAGCTTCAACGGTTTCAGTCGGTGCCAAGCGAACGGCCACACGCAGCGCATGCGCCCGCACTCGGGTCATTTCCAAATCATTTTTAGCAACTCCCAACAAATCCGGGACTACGCGTGCATCCTCGATTATGGACATGGTTTCAATGGCATTGTAACGAATGCGTGTCCCTGGCATCTTGAGGGCTTTCACTAAAACCGGGACCACCGGCTTACCAAGATGCACAAATTCACCGATCGCGTAAAGCTCTTGTCGACCCTCTAGCATAGGAAGCATCGCTTCCGCTCGCTTCAATTCCTCTTCGGATAAGGTTTCTGGGGCTGGTGTCGCTTTTTGAATGTCAGGAAACTCAGCCTCCGGAGGAGCAGAATACGGAATCTGCACTGGAATGACTCGAGCAACCCCTGTGTCTCCCGCAGACATGTCATGCCCAGGTAAAGTGACAAAAACACTCACCATGCAACTCAACAATATACAGGGTGCTATTCCCATGACCTCGAATTCTCCTTAACTAGGCTTCAATTCACGGCAGTAAACTTTGCCCCAATTTCAACATGTTTTAGTTTAGTGGGTAGAACCAAGAAGGGTCAAGGAAGAAGCCCTAATAATGAACATGAAGAACGCTGCTCGGGACCAGATTCAACCTTTGGCATTCCAAGAATTCCTGTTCAATGAACCTTCAGTTCCGTCCACGCTCGATCGTAATACCGAATCGCATCGCCGACATCTATCATCCATTCCATCCGCTCAATCGCATCCTCAGGAGGATACACCGCAGGATTCATTCGAACCACAGAATCCACACGATCTTTGACGAACCGATTCGCCGAGGCAAACAACAATCGGTTGGAGGTTGCTATAGCCACATCAGCATCGAGTAAATAATTGATGAAATCCATGGCCAACGCTTCACGAGGGGAGGATCGGAGGATTGCCAAACAGTCCGTCCAGATGGTTCCCCCTTCCTTCGGAATCACGTACCGAATAGAGGGCCGTTCTCGCATCGCGCGAGCCACTGGCCCACCCCAGGCATGGGCTAAGACCACATCGCCAGTTACCAACAGATGATCAAAGGTTTCACTCGTGTAAACCCGTACCAATGCCTTTTGTTGAATCAGTTTTTGTTTCGCTTGCTCAATGAGGGCGGGATCACGACTGTTAAGTGAGTGCCCCAGAGCACGCAGCGCCATGCCCAACACCTCGCGTTGATCGTTTAATAGACTGATACGGCCTTTGTAACGGGTGTCCCAGAGAACTTCCCAGCTCGTTGGTGGCATTGGGACTACCGAAGAATCATAGCCGATACCAACGGTACCCCACAGGTATGGAAGAGCATGCTCAAACTCTGGATCAAATGGAAGATTGTGGAGAAACGGCTCAATCGAACCAGCGTTGGGAATACGGTCCAGATCTAATTTGGCGAGCAAACCCTGCTTGACCATGATAGACGCCATGAAATCAGACGGCACCACCACATCATAACCACTGGCCACGCTTTGGACCTTGGCCAAGAGTTCTTCATTGCTACTAAAAGTGTCGACGCGAACCTGTACGCCTGTTTTTTGTGTGAAGCCAGCCAACAACTCCTGATCAACATAGTCAGACCAGGTAAAATAATACAGAATCTCGCCTGATGGTTGTGGGTTGCTTGCACCTGCAGTTGAATCTGGGTCGGGTTGGCACCCGAGTAGCAAGATGGTCAGGAAGATTCCAAGACAAAGGCATGGCCAAGATAATCTATTGGGAACAAGCTGCTTCATATTTGTCACACGGACCTCGCTCTATTTTCGTTGAAACACCAACGCAACAGCGATCAAAACCATTGATAGACTCACGAGGATCGCAGAGAGAGCATTGATTGAGGGAGACACACCCGTACGCATCATGGAAAACACCTGCAACGGCAATGTTGTCGCACCCGGACCGGTCGTAAAAAATGTCACAACAAAATCATCCAGAGAAAGCGTAAAGGCCATCAACCCTGCCCCCAATATAGCAGGCCGAAGTAACGGCAGCGTAATCTTCGTAAAGGCATACCAGGGAGTCGCGCCAAGATCCTGAGCGGCCTCTTCCCACACCGGATCAATTTTCCGCAGTCGAGCCCGAATCACCATCGTCACTAATGGAAGATTAAATACGACATGACCGATCATCACCGTAGCCAATCCCAACGGCCATTCCACCATCACAAAAAACAACAACAATGCCACCCCAAGCATCACCTCGGGTATGACCAAGGGGAGCAAAAGGATACCATCCAGCATCCGATTCCCAGGAAAGGCCATGCGTTCCATGGTCACCGCCATGCCCAATCCTAGAACTAAAGCCACACCGGTTGATGCTATGCCGACAACCAGAGAATTTCGGGTTGCCAGCCACAACTCCGGGTCACCCATCAAACGCCCATACCAGTGCCATGTGAAGCCTTCCCATGACACCCCAATTTTGGAGGCATTAAAAGAGAAGACAATCAGAATCACAATTGGCGCATACAGAAACACGAGCGCTCCCAGACTCATTGTCTTATGAACCACATGGGACTGCGTCATCCTGAATTCCACCAACCCTGTCTTCTAAAAAGTGGAACGGATGCCAGCAAAATTACGAACATCAGCACAAAAGAAATGGCTGAACCGAATGGCCAATCCCGGACCACTAAGAACTCATGTTGAACGAGAGTGCCGATCATCATACTCTGTCCTCCGCCCAATAAATGTGGTGTAATAAACGCTCCAATCGAAGGGATAAACACCAATAAGCAGCCGGCAACGATCCCAGGCCGAGCCAATGGCACCACCACGCGCCAAAAGACCGACCAGGGCTGTGCATTTAAATCTCGTGCCGCCTCCTCTAATGATAGGGGAATGCGTTCAATCGCCAAATACAGCGGCACCACCATGAACGGCAGATACCCATACACCAAGCCGATCAACACTGCCCAGTTGGTGTACAAAATTTCCAGAGAAACATCCTGAAGACCCAGGGCAACAAGCACTGTTTTCAGCACACCCTCGTTACGCAAGATAACCATCCAGGCATAGGTACGCACTAAGAAGTTCGTCCAAAACGGAATCAGGACCAAGAGGATGAGCAGACTTTGCATGCGCACGGAAGATCGTGCCATGACGTAGGCCAGCGGAAATCCTAGGACCAAACAGACTACCGTCGTGAAAAAGGCCAGGATGAATGAACGCCCGTAAATCCCCCAATACAAAGGATCAACAAGCTGAGCATAATTCTTGAATGTAAAAATCCATTCAACACCACCGTACAACCCACGTGATGCAAAGCTCACTCCCCCCATTAAAAGAAGAGGAATAACAAAGAAAAATCCTAAAAAGAGAACTCCGGGGAGCAGAGGCCATGCATGGAAAAATGAGGAGAAGCGAGTCATTCAAATAAGCTTCAACGTAGGTTAATTGACCTGTAGCCGCTATGATACATGGAGCAGAACACCTTCATGGGCATTCCAACACACCATCACTTCATCGCCAGGAGAAAATCGTTTGTGCTCATAAGACACAATTGGCTCACGGATGATCCAGGTAATCTGTGCCGCGAGCAAAACCTGATAGTGCATCTCATTACCCAGATAGAGTGAACTTAAAACCTTGGCCGACAATGCATTTTGCGGGTGATGAGGGGTATCGGGCCGCCGTAATACTAATCGTTCGGGACGAATAAAAAATGTTGTGGATTGTACCGAGCCGTTGTAAGAAGAGACAGGAACCCGAAAGGCGCTGATACCCGTGGATTGAAACAAACCGCCATTGTTTCTAGTAATGCTCACTTCTCCATCCAACTGATTCGACAATCCTACAAACCCTGCAACAAAAAGAGACTCAGGTTGATTGTAAAGAACTTGTGGGGTGCCCACTTGCATCACTTTACCCTGATGCAATACCGCCACCCGATCCGACATGAACAACGCTTCTTCCTGGTGGTGGGTCACACAGACAAAGGTAATACCCACTTGCCGTTGAATGCGCTTTAGCTCACCCTGCATTTCTTGGCGTAATTGCTGGTCTAACGCCCCTAAAGGTTCATCCAACAAAAGAACTGCCGGATGATTCACTAATGCCCGCGCTAATGCCACACGCTGCTGTTCTCCACCCGATAACGCCGAAGGCAATCGATTTGACATGGCGGGAAGCTGAACCATCTGCAACATCTCCCCAACACGTGTGCGTATCTCCGATTCAGCGAGTCGTTGCATCTCAAGGCCGAAGGCAATGTTTTGCCATACCGTCATATGTGGAAAGAGTGCATACTGTTGAAACACCATGTTAACTGGACGCTTGTAGGAAGGCTGATCCTTCATGGATTGCCCTGCAATGACGATCGTTCCTTCCTCCGGCTGATCGAGTCCTGCAATGAGCCGCAAAAGCGTAGTTTTACCCGATCCGCTCGGCCCAAGTATGGAAAAAAATTCGCCTTGATTGATGTCTAGCGATACGCGATCAAGAGCAAGAGTCGTCCCATGGCGTTTGACTACTTGTTCGAGTTGAATACTAAAAGGTGAAGGGGTTACCAATCTCAATTCCTTTTCCGAAAATTAACGCTGGGATACCTTGCAAGATAATAAGAATCCAAGCAAAACGATGTCAATTCACGCCAAACACTCTCCTGCCACGACACGGCACCTATAAAGGAAATTCTCTAGGTTCATGTATCGTTCTTTTTTCGCTCCCCCAATGAATGTTACAATTACGATGAAACAGTGGTTTCCATCGAAAGAAGGAGGAAGAACGCATGAAGTGGATGACCGTGATGATCAGTCTGAGCTTAGGAGGCATCATAGCCACAGGACCGACTTGGGGTTATGAAGGAATCACCGTCAACAACGGCGGCTCTCTCACCGGCATCGTAACACTCTTGGGGAAAACGCCAAAACCAAAAGGCTACAACCTGGTCACATTTCCCGATGCAGTCTATTGTGGTCGCATTTCAGACGGACGAGGCTGGCGCCTGCTCCAACCGTTTCGCGTTGGAGACAACCAGGGCTTTAAAAATGTGGTCATTCAATTCCAGAAAATCAAACGCGGCAAGCCGTTTCCCAAAATGACTCCTCGAATCGAAGCGAAAGACTGCAGGTTCGATCCGTACATAATTATTGTCCGTAATCGCGAGAAGATTAATATTGTGAATATGGACCCGGTGCTGCACGACATTCAGGCCTACGAAACATCTCGTTTAGGTGCGCGGGTCCTGTTCAATGTACCATTGCCCATGAGTAAATATTTACGCAAAGAACATTTCCTGGATGGAGCAAGTGTGAAAAAACGAGCCGGTAGGGATATGACACAAAAAATCAAAATGAGCAAAGGACGGAATATCTTCGTTATGCAATGCGGTTTTCATGCCTACATGGAAAGCTGGGGATTGGCCGTTAAAAATCCGTATTATGCAGTCAGCACCGATGATGGTACGTACGCCATAACCGATATACCACCTGGAACGTATCAAGTCACGATTTGGCATCCAATGTTAACAAAGGAATTAACCGTAACCATCAAGGCTGGGAAAGAGACGAAGCTAAACATTGATATCGATGCGCCAAAGGGACGACTTTATGCCAACGAAGTGAGCGACAACACGCGGTTTGGGATGGAACTCTTACAGGGCTCACGGATCACACCCACGGTGGAATTGCAAAAACGATAGGCACGACGACTAACACCTTAAGTTAGAAACCCTGAGGCAACCATACACTTGCTCTCTCGAGTAGCGACTCGAAAACATGCCTCGAAGCCAACAAAAAAGGGATTGCCCTGGTGCTTAACAGGCAATCCCTTTTGCATTCTTTGACGAAAAATTGGTGTAGAAGAAATATGCTTCGTTTGATCAACGTCCACTGACTGTAGAGTAGCGTGCCTTTCCTGTCCCTCTCACGCTGGGATAACCCAAAACCCCCAACTTTTGACGCGGATTAAAGGCGACGCTCCGCCAGGCACTTCCTTGCGAAGCGTCAAGCTTTAATGCGTCGCCTTGGTTATTGGTCAAAACAATATTCCCCGCCTTGTTAAAAATCGACATCAGTACACCTTCGCCCCGATCTCGATGGCTGAGACTGATCATAGGTTCCCAATAAGGGCCCTGATTGCGAACTGACATTACGGACATGCTGCGGCCCAGACCACCAATCACAGTTATGGCAGGCTGATTTTCCGTGACGAATTTGAAATCGATTCTGCTCATTTCATTGCGCCCCATCTCAAATTTTGGCAGACCAAAAGAGTCAGAACTCAATTTGGCTACCACCTCGTTCTTGTGATTGTAGAGATTGAGTTGTTTCACGGAGATCGAATCGAGCACTGCGGTTGGAGATTCCTCGGCCTCAACGTTCACGCCGACGAAAACCATCTGAAACAGAGCAGCCCCTAAAAAACCACCCAGAATGGACAAGAATGGAATGTGACGATGCTGAATCTTCATGTGTGACCCTCCTTCGTAGGTCCCTCTTCGGCACACCTACGAAATTCTTGCCAAGTGGTGTTTCACCTTAATTCCTAATTTTTTTTCGTTAATGGACAACAACCATCATCTGTGTTCAGCCACCATTCAAGAAGGTATCTAGTATTCCCTAAAATTTTTCACCATACTTGGGAAATAAGTATACATCTGCAGTTATATATATTTCATAGCTATCTCTCATTAAGAAAGCCCGATTCCTTTTCCGCCAATTCATGACCAAGCAGGAACAACTCACGCTTTTACATCAAGGGGCAACCCAATGGAATCAATTCCGCAAGGACTTTCCCACGGTACGCATAGATCTATCAGGAGCAAACCTGGCCGGATGTGATCTACGGCAAACGAATTTTGACGGTGCAAACTTGTTGGATGTCAACCTTAGTCGCGCCAATCTTTCAGATGCGCACATTTCGCATGCCAATTTGTCTGAGGCAAATCTTTGTCAGGCAACATTCACGGGAGCAGTCCTCAGGCATGCGAATTTAAGCGAGGCGGACCTGTCCCAAGCCACATTTCACCGCACAGACCTTAGCCATGCCAATCTATTAAAAGCTGATTTGTCTGATGCTGATATGACTGAAGCTACGCTCTTGGAAGCAAACTTACACTTGATCGTTGCCCAAAATGCCGTATTTAGAAAGGCAGATCTACGACAAACGAAGATGAGAGGGGGGCAGCTTCAAAACGCGAATTTAGAAGGAGCAAATTTGAGTCTGGCCGACCTTGCACAATCAACACTGTCCAAAGCCAACCTACAACAGACCATACTGACTGACGCCTCATTGATTCATGCCAACCTTCAGTACGCTAATCTTCAACGTGCGCAGGATCTCACCGTAACCCAACTTTCCAAAACCAAATCGCTTAAGGGCGCCCTATTGGATTCAGCACTACAAGAACTCATCTCAAGCAAGCACCCAGCCCTACTAAAGTAAGATCCTTGTGGCACATCATACCCAATAACCGAGGCAACACCCAGCTAAACATTCCCTCGGTCCTGAAAAGTTAACTCCGATATGCCAGACTTGTCGAGATGTCCTTTCCCAACCCTCACCAGCTCCTGGTACTGCTCGAATGCAGATTGCACCAGGGGAATGTGGAGTTGCTGTTCTTTAGCCATAGCCAAAGCAATACCCAAATCTTTTACCGCATGGTCCACCGAATAATAGCAATCATGATCTCGTATCTGCATGTCCTCGCCATCTGTTTCCTGGACCCGAGAAGCAGCTCCAGTTTGCGAAAACACTTCCCGTAACATGTTCAGATCAAAACCCAAGGCATTACCTAACCCCAATCCTTCGGCCAAGGCAGCCGTATTCGCATTCATCACCATATTGACCATCGCCTTCACCTGCGCTGCCTGACCAGCTGTACCAATATAGCGAATGGTTTGTCCCAATGAATTCAAAAGAGGCTTTGCTTTTTCGAAGACCTCAGAATGCCCACCGCACATGAAATACAAGGTTCCATTTCGTGCCTGAGTAATGCTACTGGCCATACACGCCTCCAAGCTGTCTGCGCCATGTTGTTGAGCCAAACGTTCAACATTTTGATGTACAAAGGGTGAGACCGTCGCACAATTAACAAATAACCTCCCCGTTGCACCATTTAGTAAACTTGAAGGATTGTCGTCTGCAAAGATCGTGTCCATCGACTCGTCATCACTGACAACAGTAAAGATCACCTGTGAATTCGCCGTGACCTTGGCTGGTGATTCACAGATCTCACACCGCAATTCGTCGGCTAATTCTTTCGCCTTTTGGCTGTCAAGGTCATGTACCCCGGCCAAATGATACCCTTGATCCACTAGCCGACGAGCCATGTTGGCCCCCATCCGTCCTACCCCGACAAACCCAATCGCAACACTACGATTCATTCGTTACACTCCTTGGTCAAAAACACAGCGTGGCCCCACACTATCTCTATAATAAATAATGTAAGGAAAAATAAACATCATCGCCTGCCTAGTGAATGAAATCAACCTTCAATTCTATAAACTGACACAAAACACCAGGAAAAACCCTGGCAAGAATTTATAGTGCCTGTCGATAATCATCCCAGCAGAAAGAGAACTTATCTGAATCTTCACGTGGATGAATCGCCGAAAGGGCTCGAAACTCCATGGAACTCTTGACAATCGGAGCCAACAGCACAGTCATTCAATACGTGCTGTTCACACTGATGGCGCTTCTCTCCTTCTTCATGCTACGTACCGCCCTTGTCCAAGTCGTCCTTAAACATTTAAATCTCTCTGTGGAAGCCAGACGCGGTTGGATCGTGGCCATTCGCAATGTCCTCGTAGGAATTTTCATCATAGGTCTCGTTTTCATCTGGGAATCGCAACTCGGGACATTTGCAGTATCACTCGTGGCCGTCGCCTTAGCCTTGGTACTCGCGACCAAAGAACTCATCGCCTGCGCATGTGGCTCCATACTTCGAATGGCGACAAATGTCTATGGCCTTGGCGATCGCATCGAAATTAACGGCATCCGTGGAAAGGTGGTTGATCACAATCTCCTCACAACCACCTTGCAGGAAATTGGCCCCGGCCAGACATCCCAACAGTACACCGGTCGGGCTATGACCATTCCAAACAGCATGCTGTTTACCCAGAACCTGTTCAACGAAACCTACTCCAAGAAATACGTGGTGCATATCATCACGATCCGCCTCACCACAAAGGACGATTGGCGCAAAGCCGAGACGCTCCTCTTAGCCATTGCCCGACAAGAATGCGCCGCCTACATCGACGAAGCCGCTCGCCACCTCAAGAAACTGGAAGGGAACAACTGGCTTGACGCCCCTTCGGTGGAACCGCGAGTCAACATTCAATTGCCAGAACCGGGACGGATCACGCTTTTCTTGCGTGTCCCGTCTCCAGCCCACCGGACATCTCGAACAGAGCAAACAATTTTACGCCGGTTTCTGAGTGCCTTCCTCTTAGAGGAAGAGTTGAATGACCTTGCCGAGCCTACTTCCTCCACCCCATCACAACTCCCCCCATACGCATCACACCATCCTGAATTGTCATCCCCCATTTCAATGCATAATTGATTACCACACGGCGTCTTAAGATTCATCATGAGCACGCCGAAAATGTGGAGCATAGGCTCAGGGATGACACTCAAGGTGAGTTCTAAACACAAGAATCTCACTCCTTTTCGGATGGGCTCTCAACCCATCGTGAGACCAAGCTTGACGGCATCTCAATATACAAAAGAGCCTTAGTTATTCAGTCCGTCTGATTCGTAACGGATCATGACAGGCAGGCATGCCATCGATGTCCAGTAAAGCACGAGCAAACGATGAAGTTCGACCGACACCGCTAAACCGTGCCTTGATAGGACCAAGGGACCATAGCGAAAAGTCAAAAAGGAGATTGTTCAGATTATGGGATCGATGATCATCCCGATCGTAATATTCATTGTCGTAGTTGCAGTGTTGATGCTCGCATTCATGGGGGGGGACTCGGCCAAAAAGAAACAAGGCCCACAGGTCATCGGCTGTCCTCCAGGGTTCAACCCGGGGCTTGCCTATATGGAAAAGTATGGAGAAACCGGCATTGCCTATGATGAAACGCAGAAACTCTTGTGTGTATTGCATCAGGGAACGAATCAGTCCCGTGTTGTGTCTCCCTCGGATATACTAGCAGCAGCCTTCCTGGAAGATGGGGTTGTCCTGGCCAAATCAGTGCGAACGGACGAACAAGGAAAAGCGCTCCTCTCCAGCTTGCTCACCGAGGAGAGTAAGGCCATTTTTCAAGATGCACCGGAGGAATCGGCCACAACAGGGGACGGGACCATAAAAAACACGAGCCAAACCATTGAACAAAAGATCTTGATCAACGACCCCGCCAACCCCGTGCAGACCATCAACTTCCTAAATATGGAAGCTAAAAAAGGTGGGCTTATTTACAATGAAGCCAGCGCACAAGCAAAAAATTGGCAAGACTTACTCGGGTTCCTCATTAGACTAGCTGGGAAAACCTCACCTCAAACACAAACCCAAGGGGCACCACAGAATCAACCAGTTGCTACCCCAGCTGAACAGCCTTCTTGAATACTTAAGATCATTGACACCCCTAGCTCGTTACCAGTAGTCAGCTCCAAACAAAATCTCGACTTCAAACTGACCTGGTGCAACACCATACGGGCCAAATTTGCCCCTTACCCCCCTTTTGAGGAATTGAGAAATGTTGATTGATTCAGGTCCAATGGAAACGCATATATCTGCATACCAGTCCGTGAGGACTATATGGCACACTGACCGGACCTGTCCAAATGAAAAAAGTACTGTTCACAATGCTGAGCATCGCAGCCATCACTCTCGTGGGATCTTTAGTGATCCCAGCGATGTTCTTGCCCAACCACCTCATTGCCTATCAAACCAGTTTGTCCTCAGGAGATTTTGATTCGATCCAATTCTTAATCGACGCGGGCGCAGACGTTAATCGCTCGGATGAAAGGGGTATCACCCCACTCCACATCGTCTCCCAGGAAGGACACGTGCCCGTGGCTCAACTACTTCTTAGTCACGGTGCCAATATCCATGCCCGCTATAATGCACTTTGGACACCGCTTCATTTAGCCGCACAATGCGGACACTTGGAACTCGTGAACCTCCTGATCACTCATGGTGCCATGGTTAACGGACCTAGGGACGACTTTTCACCTCTCCATTTTGCCGCACAAGAAGGTCATATCGAAATCGCACAACTCTTGCTTTCTCACGGGGCCAACATTGGCGCCAAATACCAGAATGGCTGGACGCCATTGCATCTCGCAGCTCAAGAAGGGCACGGGGAACTTGTCAACCTTCTCATTGAAGAGGGTGCAACTCTGGAAGCCCAAAACGAACAGGGATTCACTTCACTCCACTCAGCAGTCTTCTCAGGACAAGTTGAAACCGTCAAAGTCTTGCTCCAGGCTGGCGCCGATCCCATGATTCAAGATCATGATGGACAGACACCGCGACAACTGGCTCTGGCCAACCAACACCTCCTCATCGCCACACTCTTATTAAATGGGGAGGAAGGCACTGACCTCTTGCTCGATCCGAAGCTGACGGAGGACCTTCCCCTTACTTCCAGGCCTTCCCCTTCCGTCGAGGAACCGCTCAATACCATGCCGACCATCGACACCATCCCTGACGATAATGTCTGGGACCGGGCCTAAGCATCCCTAGCCATCCAGGTAAATCGAAGAGCTGCCCAACCTCAAATGCCAAAGTCCAAGCTCTAAAGTGAACTCGCAAGGCGAATGAACGAGGGATTATGAGTGATGGGTGTTGAAGTAATAGCTCTTTTTGAAAAACCATTGGGGCCAGAGGTTCACAAAGTTTACCCGGCAAGGCCGCAGGGAGGTTGGCGCGCGGAGCGTACCCCCTAGTACGTGAGCACGACAACCGACCGAGAAGGCCGCCGGTAAGTTTTTTCCCCAGCCACGGAAATTTTATCATTAGGCCAGAGATTCAAAAAGCTCTCCGGCAAGGCCCCAGGGGCTTTGGTGCCCGGAGCGTACAGTAAGTACGTGAGGACAACAAAGGCCCGAGAACGCCGCCGGTGAGTTATTCAATTGGCTCCGAAATTTGATCATTAGGCCAGAGGTTCAAAAAGTTCATCCGGCAAGGCCGCAGGGGCTTTGATGCCCGGAGCGTACTCATTAGTACGTGAGGACAGCAAAGGCCCGAGAACGCCGCCGGTGAGCCCTTCGATCAGACTCAGGACAGGCTTTTTCAACCTCTGGCCATACGCTGCTGAATCTGGGAGCACACATACTCCGCAAACGGAATCGCGCAGGTAAAACCTGGCGAAACCGCATTCAACACGTGCATCGACCGGTCATCCCCTTCTACTACAAAATCCATTTCCAGCTTGCGTTGCCTCATATCGATCAACTGCGCCCGAATACCAGGCGCCCCCCACTTGGCAAATTGCCCGACATGGATGCCCTTCATTAGGGGCAAAGCCAGCTCAACCATATGCCGTCGTGAATACTTCTTCAGCTCTTCAACCGCCAATCGCTTAAAATCAAAACCAGAAAACGCTAACAATCCCATTTGCCGTCCGAGAATTTCCACACATTCTTTCAAGGAAAAGTTATCAAACCCGGCATACTGCTCGCGCCAAAAAGCCGGAATGGCGGTCGGTCCAATTTTCATACGACCGTCCACCGTCACTGTGACGTGCACGCCTAAAAACGGATTCCGCAAATCAGGCACCGGATATATATTGGTACGCACAGCTCCAACGGGTTCATTCGAGTATAAATACAGCCCCTTGAAGGGAAGAATCCGATACCGCTCAGAAAACCCAAAATCTCGTGCAATTCGGTCCGCATACAACCCGGCGGCATTCACCACATACCCGGGCTCATACGACTCCCCAGAAGTCACAATAGCCGGTCCCTGTCGTCCGCGATAAGACACGCCGCGTTCAATCTGTACCCCTTCAGCAATTGCGTCATTCGTCATTGCCCGCATGACCTCACTGGGGTTTACCGTGGATGTCGTGGGGGAAAATAAAGCCCGCCCACACGTCTTTACACGCGGCTCAATCTTGACGGCATCCGATTCGGATATATCCTCCAGCTCAATCCCATTGGCCCGTCCCCGTTCAAGCAACAAATCCATCGCCGCATGATCATCCTCAGACTTGGCTACCACCAATTTTCCACACGGGTTGAGAGGGAGTTCCTTGTGCTCACAATACTCCGTCAGCAATCGATTACCCTGTCTTGTGAATTTGGCCTTCAAGCTGTCCGGAGAATAATAAAAGCCCGCATGAAGAACGCCACTGTTGCGTCCACTGGCATGCAAACCACAATCCTGTTCTTTTTCAAGAATCAGCACCAAGGAATTTTGATGTAGGCGTTTCAACTGCCGGGCGATATTGAGCCCGACAATTCCACCACCGATGATTAAAAAATCAGAATGCTTCATACGGAAAGCTGCCCTAACATTAGCGTTCCTTAATTCCAAAAATGTATACGACCTCGGTCACAGTCATCCCGGCAGGTGGTTAGCCGGGATCCATCCAAAACAGATTAAGCTGGATTCCCAAGGAAGGACGTTGGGAATGACGGAGTCTGTGGCATGAAAGACCAGGCACCAAGACCTGAACCGTGTTCAACTGCCACACCATGTAATAGAAGGTCACACCAAGAGACTGACAGGAATAAGAACAGCCACGCAACCCAATTGCCAGGAAAAAAGAAGGTCGCATCTATGCCACCTATTTCACGTCGAACCTTACTCAAAGGCACCATTGCCACGGCGGGCATGGCCATCTTTAATCCAACGCACATCACCCACGCGCAACTTTTTGGATTATTTGGCGGAAAAGGTCAAGAGACATCACCCATCACGTCCAACCCCGATTTCTACGTCACGTCGTATGACATCACACCAGAAATAAACAGAGAAAAGTGGTCATTGCAGATTACAGGCATAGTCAAAAAACCAAGCGCCTTCACCTTTGCGGACTTAGTCAAACGCCCACAAAGCAAAATGATTGCGACGTTGGAATGTATTGGCAATACCGTCGGTGGGTACTCCATCGGGACGGCTGAATGGGAAGGCGTGCGGCTTAAGAGCCTGCTGGAGGAAGCAGGAGGTGATCCCAAAAGTGTGGATCTTGTGCTCCGCGGGGCTGACGGCTACTCCGATAGTTTCCCGTTTCCACGCGCTATGGAGGATGATGTGCTCCTCGCCACAAAGATGAACGGGGTTCCCTTACCACCAGACCATGGATTCCCCGCCAGGGTCATCGTGCCAGGCATCTACGGCATGAAAAACGTCAAATGGCTCACAGCGCTAGAACTCGTCAACTACGACTATAAAGGGCACTGGCAACAACAAAGCTGGTCCGATGAGGCGCTGGTCAAACTCTCATCCCGTATCGATCTGCCAGGAGACCGAGAAACCATCACGACACCTCGGTATACGATGAAAGGCATCGCCTTCAATGGCCGTCACACTATTCAAAAGATTGAGGTAAGTACGGATGGCGGGAAGCACTGGGCCTATGGCACACTCCTTCCCACACTCTCTCCGTATGCCTGGACACCCTGGACCTACGAGTGGACCATTCCCAAACAGGGCGAATATACCATCATGGCCCGAGCTACCAACGATGCAGGCCTCACTCAGCCCGTAGACCCAAAACAATCACCAAACGAGACACTAGAAATTCATGCCCTCAACGTGATCGTCGAACCGTAGCAGCAAACCAGCAGTAATCGTTCAACTCCGCACATCACTTAGTCATTCCCGCCAAATCCTAGCACCGGAAATTTTTGTTCTCAGGAAAACGAGAACGCCGAAAAATTCAAACCTATTTCTTCAACTAATATGTAACATCACCAGCTTCCCAAACCCTCGTGATTTTCCTGATCTGAGTATTAGATTTTT
>JAYWMS010000163.1:0-3703 GCA_035873215.1 Nitrospirota bacterium
CGTGTGCTCTTCCGATCTGTTTAAAGGCGTTATTAAATACCAAGGCAGCGTTCGCATTGACGGCAGACTGGATGGAGAAGTCCATGCTGAGGGTACGCTATACCTTGGAGAACAAGCCGTCATCACGGCAAAGATCACGGCTCAAACAGTTATCAGCAAGGGACAGGTCACGGGAAATATTACCGCCCGCGAAAAAATCCAACTACTGGCACCCGCGGTCATGGATGGAGCCGTTTTCACCCCATCATTACTCATAGAAGAAGGGGTCCAATTCAATGGCACCTTGGAAATGAATAAAACACCTCCTCCCGAGCAAGGACCTCAAACATTTAAGCTTCCGTCTGAAAAGGAAAATGAAAGTCTCATCCCGGCGTAAAAAAATGGGATATTTACGAACACATTCCTGGCCATGTCACCAGCAGCACCACAAAGGATTACGATTTAGCCGGACCATTGACATGAATTTCATGAAACACGAACAAGGAGAGCTTCATGTGGGGTGAAAAACCGAAAAGGCGGGAAACCATATTTGATGAACAGCACTACACCTTTCTTGGAAAAGGGGTGGATTTCAAGGGAACAGCGCAATTCGAAGGAACAGTTCGCGTGGATGGGCGGTTTGAAGGCGAGATGCATACCGATGACACATTGATCATCGGAGAGCATGCGATCATTAAAGGCAATGTTTCCGGCAATGTCGTGGTCAGTGGCGGCAAAGTCCAAGGCAATATTACCGCCTTTCAACGTGTGCAACTCTTCAACCCAGCCGTCGTCATTGGTGACATTCGAACCCCGAATTTTTCCATGGAAGAGGGGGTCAGCTTCCAAGGCATGTGTGATATGGGCGTCACGAATCTCGAACAACTGGATACCAAGCGCCCAGAACCTGCCGAGGAGAGAAACGGTCATGCGCCCGCACATCAGTTTTCCAAAAATGGCCAATCCACTGACGAAAACGAATGGGAAGCTAAACACTTAGCCCAGCTGTAAAATCGAAAAAGCCTCGCCGCAGGATACTATCCTCCTGCACCATGGGGGACATGCCGACGAGATACAGTGTCGAGGAATTCAAACCTACCTGGCACGGGGGTTAGGTAATTAAAACGATCAGGGTTCAAGACGCTCTCGCCCCAACTGTCACATCACTGGTTCTTGATTTGTTGTAAAGGAATAAATAGTTAGAAGGTCGCAGCCATGCGTATGGCTTGATCTTTGGCCCGGGCATTGTTCGGATCCGAACAACCTTGAGCACCCGGCATCGGTTCAACCACAACAATCGAATGAATGCGGGTAAAACCAATCAATCTCAAAGCCTTTTCCATGAACCGCTTTTGAGATTCGAAATTTTCAAAACCCGACCCTCTTCCATATCCGTCAAATCGTGAATAGACGACGACTGCCGGCCGGCCGGGCATGAGGCCACTCGCCTGGTCTCCCAGCATATACTGAAAGGTTTGGCCAGGATGAATGAGAAGATCTAAATAATGCTTCAATTTATACGGTACGCCCAGATGCCACATAGGGATAGTAAAGAGGTACTTATCAGCTAACTTAAATTGCCCGACCAGATTCACCACCTTCAGCCAAGCCTTCGCCTGTTCTGGCGTGTGATTCATTCGATGAATAATCGCATAGCTAGCATCTAAGGTCTGCTCATCAAGTTCCTCCAGATTGGCATCCCAGACATTCAGAATATCGAGCTGATCATTAGGATGGGTTTCTTGGTAGGAATCCAAAAACGCCTTACCCACGTCAAGGATAGACTCCGACCTCGCTTTACCTAAAGATGAATCAATGTAGAACAATCTCGCCATAATGTGAACTTCACCCGCCAGAGCTGATCCAGAAGTTTTCTTTTAATCCAGCGATATCTTCCGAAATCCAAAATCGAGAGTAGAATAATTGCATGAGAAGTTAGGATATGTAGGCGCAGAAACTACTCTCACGAATCCACGGCTTCAATTCAACGCTGTACATTAAACTTGTCAGAACTTCCCCTAAAAATCCATACGCCTGTTCGCGTATTGGATTCTCCGCGAATGATCGATACGTTTGAACTGAGGACATTAACCTCAACTCAGCAGGCACTAATCGTGTGTTTGAGCACTTGGGAAACATGAACATCCCTTCGAGTTCAAGCGGCCCCAAAAAGGTGCAAACTGTCTGAATCAAGCGTCGGAGAATCAGCATGCCGTTGAATGCGTTCCAAAGTGGTAGCCCATTTGGTCATAAGCCACGGGTAAAACTTCTTCAGCTGTTATCCTGTCTTATTTTCCTGTTCGCGACCGGCACGAGTGCCGTAAGCATGACGCTCCCTGATGCCATAGGTATAACGTGGGGTACCCCCTTAGCGCAGTTTCGCCACATGAATGTCCCCATCGAAGAGGAATGGCCTATATGGGATCAAGCCATTGCGGTTCGCACAGGCTCACTACAGATCCAGCTCACCAATACAGGCTCCCTGATTATGGTTTTCCATCAGAAACACGGTCTCATCAAAATGCACTGGGCCAGTCTTCCCATCCAGCGCGACATAACCGGATCCAAAGGCATTGAAGCCTTCAATGAGGTGAAGGCACAACTCATGGCCACCTTTGGGTTGTCTTCACTCTCAAAGGAAGAAACCAATGTCCAGTTGCATGGGTTCTATGGTGATTTTTATGAATGTCTCCAAGAAACAACTTGCGGAAAATGGGAATCCATCTGGGAAACGACGGAAGGTGAAGCGGTGATTTTGGAATTGATCGGACTCGATTCTGGAGCGGGGTACCTGCAAATGACTCATCAGGGCCCAAACTTGGATAAAATTCTCCAGCACGGCCACTGGAAATCAATCGAACCCAAAAATGAAATCTGAAAATGGCTACACGGCTGTATGTGGATTGTTCATACAGTCAACTCACAATAACGATTTTTGCGACTGGCTGGTTCATTACCAACACGTGGAATCTCTTGCTTGACAAAAAATACACCAAGGAATCTGGACAAACCCAATCCCTTGGCGGAAGTGTAGGAATTTCCGCCTTCAGCATACTCTAGCCCTTTAATTGCTCTCGGCTGTCTTTCCGAAAGACCTTCTCTGGTACTATGCCAATACTCTCGGCAACATAGCCATCGGCCAAGAAACTATCCCTCCACAAAATTTTTCTATGTCCGGAAACTCTTTTCACTACTTACAACTTACCCTTTCCACAAGTATTGGGCTGAATCAGCCACACCCCGATTGGGGCCAATCTAAAAATGCCCATGCACAGGATCGCTTGAGTATGTCATTCCATAAGGATTAAAACCGACCCACTCGAGCGACCTCGAAAAGTCACCGTTTTTTGAGGATACAGACATTCCCAAATACGACTTACCTAGGAAATGTAAGAATTTAAACCAGAAGAGTTTTCAGGTTCTTGTGAAGGTATGCGACGAAACAGATCAAAGAAATGATATCTGTCTCGATTTCCGTTTCTCACCGTACGCTTCTGACACTCCAAATCCTCCACAAAAACCGCTGGGAACAATATAAGCCTTGTAATACAAGTCAAAACGCTTGAGAATTAAAGACGGGTTGGCCAGGTCTGTGCCACGGGTACAGCACCGGCTCAACTCACACAAAGCCCTACTCCCAAAGTACCAGGAGCGATTCGCGAGGAATATCAATAAAGGAGGGAAGAATGGCACAGGCTGTCCAAATGGCACAGTACTACAAGAT
>JAYWMS010000061.1:0-2509 GCA_035873215.1 Nitrospirota bacterium
CCACACGTATTAGTAGTAGAGGATATGATGATCCCTGTAATACTGAGGATTGACCTCGTACGATATAGCGTAAAAGGTTATCGGAGGAGAATTGATAGTCCCCCAAGCATAGTAGGAGTGATTGCCAAATTTGGCATGGAAGTATTTTATCTATTTCTGGAAACATGGACCCTGCGCGCTGAACGCGGTGCGTCTGCCGTTCCGTCACTCCGGGTGGCGGAGTGATACAACGATCGGCTTTTGTGCCAAGAGCATCAAGAGGCTGAGGAGGGAGCCGGCTGAGGACTGGGGTCTAGTACATGTTGTCGCCACAAGCCACTCGTCGGATCGGAAGTTCCTTCTGTCGTCGCGAGATCCTGGATGTTTCCACTCAAGATAATTTGTTCTCGAATGACCCCTGCTACACCTAACAGAACTGGAGCAGGAATGGCGGGGGCTCCATCCACAATCAGCACATCAAACCTGACTCGTGTGAATAAGGGATCGATGAGGATTCGTCCAGGGGTACAAGCCACGAGCCGTTTATTTTGAATAAAGGCCTGGCGATTCGTCCCCTCGCCGGCAGCCAGCATCTCCCGAATTTTCTTCGTGCCGCCGAGCCGCGTGACTTCTTCTTTCAACTCTTCGTATTCCGGTTGCATGTGTTTGGGGACGGTTGCCTCCGGGATTAATTCACGAATACGACCCTGTGCGATTTCGACTTCTTTCATGAGCCCTTTGATTTGCTTCGTGTAGATTTCTCGGTATTCCCCCAACGTCTCCACATTCTTCCCCAAGGTTTGCATGCCTAACCGTTTCCAGATGGGTAAGTCCTCATATTCGGCGACGGTTTTATCAATGTCTTTGATCTTCCCTTGGAATTCACTGACCTGAGCAAGCAGTCGCCATTCAAGCAGTTTGACTTCGTTCAAATCTCGCTGCTTTTGTCCCTTGTAGGATAAGATCGGTATGAGTTCTCGGAATCGGTCATATTTTTTGCGAAGGACATTCTTGTTGGCGTGGGATTTTGCGAAGAAGCTATGCATTTGGGTCTCAAAACTGAGATCTTGCAACGAAGTGCCTGAGGCTTTGGTTAAAACGGGCACTTCATAGCAACTGATCAAGCTATGATGGGGGAGTCCGGCTGATTGAAACGTCTTCGCCATAAACCCGACGAATTCGTCCAGCTCTTTGTGCGTGGGGGCGACCAGGAGGACGCGCTTCGACTTCTTCATGAGATCGATCCCCAGCTTTCCTAGGGTGCCCCATCGGGCTAATCGGTCTTCATGCCACAGAGTTCCTAAAACCGCGGCTGGAATGTTCTTGCGCGTCAGGCTTGTTTCCGTCGTGTGCTCGGGATCAAGCCAAAGGGCTAAACGTTCCGCTGGACCAAGGGCGAAGGCTTGGGGCTTGGCGACCATGTCGGCCAGTCGGGTTGCGGCGGACTCGAAAAAACCGGTGGTATCCGGTACGAGCGTATTGTCAAAGTCAGATTGCCCCAGGGAATCCTCAGTTTGTACGAACACTTCTTTTTGGCCTCGTTGCAAGGCATACCCTTCCGTGGGTTCGAGGTCACTCGGGGGCACGACGGTCAAAGGGACATCTTCCAAAATGCGAGATGCGGACGGAATCGTGAACGCATAAAGATGGAGGGAGCCTGCCTTGCCGGCTTTCCGAGCCGAGGTGGAATCAATGGGGGCATCCAAACCTTGTTGGTCGGCGAGCTCTTTTTCCAATAGAAGTTGTGTGGAATAGTGAGAGAGTAGGTCTGGCAGTTTCATGGTACCTGGTTGAGAGCTAGCGACTGCTGAACGCAAATAGCGATACACCCGAGTCCGCCCGTGACAGGACGCCGATCATAGGCACATTCACGATCGTGAGCACAGGCAGTAATAAAGGGAATCCGTGGAGATAAATCAAGATCCGTGAGGACTTGTGCGCGAATGTGTCCCCCTTCCATTGTAGAGAGAATCACCACGCGTTGGTGGTGATCATCCTCCAGGATCGCAGCTTGTGGAGACGGCCCGACTCGCATGCGGGCGGCTTGGATATCCGTGAGGGCCACCGTTGCTTTCACAAGGTCCTGGGGTGGGGAGATAGGACGCTGACTTAATCGGATATTAAGTGAAGAAAGGTCCGGCTGTTCTGTTTGCGCACGAATTTCGGTGGCGAAGGGTTGTCCCTCGTTGGCTAAAATATTGGTAGTTCCTAATGCAAAAAGAGCGAAGAGGAGGAGGATCACAAAACGTCTGCACTGTGCAATCATCTGAAATGTCATGCGAGTATTGTAGTGGACGGTTTGAGCAGGTGTCCAGAAAGCATCTGAGCGAACCTTCAAGTTTTTCGGTCTCCGTGTCATGCGAGGATGGAGAGTGGCTAGATCTCCAACGAATTGCCCACCGATTGGGATTCAACCTGACAAATAAATATTAAAAAGATTGGGATGTTCTAACGAGAGGCATCGTGAGATGGTTGGGGTCCACCAAAATTGACATTTTTAAAGTCGGACCTTATGATTCTACCTTTCGTC
>JAYWMS010000068.1:0-3161 GCA_035873215.1 Nitrospirota bacterium
CGGTCGAGGGACATCATAGGGGCACTTGCTCATGCGCTTCGTGATATCCAAGGAGTTTCTCTGCTGGATCAGCATATGGATGCTGATCATCATCGATCCGTGTTAACTTTTGCGGGTTCCCCCGAGGCTGTTGAGGAAGCGGCTTTTGGGGTCGTGAAAGTTGCTTCGCAGCTGATTCAGTTATCTACTCATTCAGGGGTTCACCCGAGGATCGGTGCGACGGATGTGCTCCCGTTTGTTCCGCTTCGCGGGGCGACGATGGAACGATGTGTGCAATTGGCGAAATCTGTCGGGGCTCGCATTGGCGAGGAACTGAAGATTCCTGTCTTTCTGTATGAAGAAGCGTGTGTACACGTGCACCGGGCAGGATTGGAAGTAATACGACGTGGGGGAATGGAAGCACTGGCTTCTCGTATGAAAAACGACCCTGGTTGGTCCCCGGACTATGGTCCTAATTCCCTTCACCCTACCGCAGGTGCTCTCGTCGTGGGTGCTCGTCATCCGCTTATTGCGTACAACGTCATGCTTGATTCGAATGATCTTTCAGTTGCCCAGGACATCGCCAAAACGGTTCGATCATCAGGCGGCGGGCTTCCTTTCTTAAAAGCGCTTGGCCTCAATCTCTCAAGCCGTGGTCATGTGCAAGTCTCGATGAACTTGACCAATTTCAGGGAGACTCCTCTTCATGTCGCCTTTGAAGCAGTTAAACGGGAGGCAGGCAAAAGGGGCATAGTGATTCTGGGAAGTGAGTTAGTTGGGCTGGTTCCGCAGGAGGCGGTGACCCAGGAGGCATCTCACTATCTGCAGTCTGGTTCATTCACTTCCAACCAAGTAATTGAAAACCAGCTCATTGCGGAATTTGGGTCTGAGAATTGATTGGTAAGGCTTCAGAGGGAAAACTTCACTCTCCTCAACGTCTCTGGAATCAAGCCCCCATCCATGGTATCTTCGAGAGGATATCAGAAGAAAAGTGTGCCCAAGTTAGTGAATCCCCAAAACAATTATATTACCGGAGGAGCACCCTATGGGTCAGGCAGGTAGTGGTTCGAATTTTCGAGATACGAAGTTTGGGCACGTCACCGTGGGCCAATTGATGGAAACGAATGTGCAATCGGCACAAAATGATGCCAAAGCGGACATGTTGGCGTCGCTCATGATGGAAGGGTTTGGGTCAGTACCCATTGTAGACGATGGGGATCGTTTGGTGGGGATCGTTTCAGAGTTTGATCTCCTGAAGGCGTTAAGAAAAGGCAAAAAACTCACTGAGGTCGTGGCAGGGGACATTATGACCCCGACCCCGATATCAGCCAATCAATCGATGGATATGCCGGCCGTGATCGATATTCTCCAGAATAACCATTTGATTCGCGTCCCTGTTATTGATGGTGGGGGGAAGCTCGTTGGTATCCTTGCACGGCGAGATATCCTACGGGGGTATCTGCAGTCTGGCGATCAGTCGTAATGGGGAATGTTGAAAAAAGCCGCCAGCGGCGTTCTCGCCCTTTTGCCGTGCTCACGTACTGGGAGTACGCTCCGCGCGTCAAAAGGGTTGCGGCCTTGCTGGACGGACTTTTTTGACCATTCCCGTTAACGGGCCTGTGCTTAGCCCTTCGGTTTGGCTCAGGGTAAACTCCATCGAAGGGCTCACCACAAAAACGCAAATCTAAAATACTATCGTCACCTCACATTTGATGTGTTCTGAATCAAATGGGGCTCAAGAAGAACTGAAGCAGTCTACGATTTTATCGAGCGCGTCGTGCACCTCCTGTGGGGGCGCAGTAGCCGACCAAGATAAACGAATTGCCGGGGCTACTCCTTCAGGGTAGTCGGCAAATACTTTGACGACGATGTTCCAGTTGTCGACCAAGTGTTTGGCCAGTTCCCCATGATCGATGTCAGAGGTACCCTGAATGGTAAGTATGCCTGGCGCATGTGGCCCCTCCCACTCCACGAATCGATTTGCGGGGCATTTACCCAATCTTTCCTTCGCATTTCTTCGAAAATCCTCTAGCTTTGCATTGTGGAGACCCTCGTCATGCTTCATCGCGCAAGCCTTGGCCAGGCCGGCGATTAAGCCAATGTTGTGTGTGCCAATCTCAAACAACCTGGCTGGCGGTTTTCCACTTTCCTTAGCCATTCTCGCAAGGGCGGGGTTCAACTTCTGAAACTGATCGGTGATCACAACCGCTCCCGTTCCTAAGGGTCCCTCACACCATTTGTGACCCGTGAAAAAATACACGGCCCCATTCAATTGACTCAGATCTACATGGATATGTCCGACAGCTTGTGCGCCATCAACGATGAACGGAATGTGTCGCTCTCTTGCCATGGCGGAGATTTCTTTGATGGGAAGGATTCTCCCATCAACATGAGACACATGACTGAGAACAATGGCTTTGACGTGGTAAGTCGTGATTGCTTGCTGAACATCGGCTGAGAACTTCATTGGAGTCGTCGGAGCAATCGTATGGATCTGCACCCCTTTTATGGCCAATCGTTGAAGCTCTCGCATGATGGAGGGATTTTCATGCGTAGAAGTGAGAACGATGTCATTGGGTTCCCATTCAAACGACGACAACACGAAGTGATGAGCCGTTGAGGCATTTGGAACGAACGCAATCGTTGTCGGATCTTCGACATGTAACATTTGGGCGACTGCCAGGCGATATTCTATAGATTTCGTGAGATACCACTGAATACCGGCATCGGAATACAGAAATTCCTTGAATTCTTCTAGTGTTTTTAGGATCTCTCTCTCGGCTTCAATGCAGGTAGGAGACAGAGCGGCATAGTTGAGGTAGATCATGGGAGCGGGGTTGAGGTGACGAACACCTGATTGTTGAATGGGAGACAGAACACCAGAAGTCTTCTGCTATTATGGGATGCACATCTGACCGGAAATCAATACTGGGAATGTTAAAAAAACAGGTCCTGAGTTTTGTCGAAGGGGCCGCCAGCGGCGTTCTCGCCATTTTGCCTGACCTTCGGGCTCACAAACTTGCCGCTCTTCGCGGCGTTCTCGCTCACGTACTGTGAGTACGCTCCGCGCGTCAAACTGGCTGCGGCCTTGCTGAACGAACCCTTCGGAAAGACTCAGGGCATGCTTTTTTGCCCATTCCCATTAGGTGCGGATATCGATTTCGTCTAGGGCATTTATGGGC
>JAYWMS010000094.1:0-2486 GCA_035873215.1 Nitrospirota bacterium
GCTCTTCCGATCTAGGCAGCTTGGACCAGGGTATGCTCTGCCAGGTTACCAGGCCGTGCAGGGGGTTTTGTGTGTTGAGGATGCCTCATTTTTGGGGCATTCTCCTTGGTTAGGATCGGATGCCTGTGACAATCGCCAGGATCATCGCCGTGATATACATGAAACTGATGCCGGCAAACACGCCCCAGGCTGATTGCATACGGCGGCTTGTGGTGTAAAAAATAGGGATCAGGGAAAAAATGACGAATAACAATGAGCCTGCAGCCATGGAAAAGAAGGCGATGATGAAATAATGAGACACGGTTAGGCCGCTCACGAGCGTTCCCAAACACGTTGGCAAGCCAGCCAAGAGTCCCAACTTGATGATATCTGGCAGGGCGGGTTTAGTTTTGCCACTTGCGCCGATAATAGCAAATCCTTCTGTGCCATTGTGCAAGGCAAACCCAATAATCAACAGGCCGCTTAGCACCCATTGGCCTTGCGAAAAGCTCGCACCAATGGCCAAGCCTTCTCCGAGATTGTGTAATCCCATCCCCAAAGCAATCATGTAGGGTAAAAAGAACTTCGATGATTCGGGTCGGTTGCGCCCTTGCTGCTGCTGTTCGATCGCGACTAATCCAATATAACCCAGCATCAAACTACCGAGGAACACAATCCAGGAAAAGATATCCATCGCTCCGGTTTCCTCGACGGCTTCGTGCATCAGATCAAAAAAGAGGTAGACGAGCACGCCTGTGGAAATGCCCACCAGAAACCCTTCTAAAGATCGGGAAATGTATTTTAAGATGAGTAAAGCCAGCGCAATCCCAAGGTAAATCGGGAGCAAGCCGGCCATAGCACCGAGCCCCAATAATTGCCAAACGTTTAAGGTGTGCTCCATAGCTGTTACTCCATTTCCATCCCAAGATGTTTCATCGTGACCAGAATTTCAAGCTTGATAGTGGTGTCAAGGAATCGAGAGAAAAACGGTTGGTGAATTCTAAATATGGGTTAAGGGGTGCAAGACGCCAGCAGTTCAACGCCAATAGGCCTCAGGTTTTTCCACATTTCAGTATATGCCTACTGGAAATCCCAAGATTTATAAAATCTTAGACTCGCAATAATACGAAAAGGCCACTCAATTTTGCAAAGTTTATCTTGAAACGCGGGGAACGCATTTCTGTTGTTACGAATGGGGTGAAAGGATCTTTGGGGTCCTAGTGAATCCCTGTTTGGTATTGTGGCTACTTCAAACAGCGTATTTACCATCTTGTCTTGCCGGGTTCACACTAGACAATCAGGCCTACTACGTTGTTTGAGTAGGCAATCATTACCAATGGGAATTTTCCCCACTCGAGCGGAGGTGTCCTCTTATGTCTAGTGGCGTACGTAATGTTTTGACCATGTCGGCGATGTTGATCGGTGGAACGATTGTCGGGGCGGGGATCGCTCTGCTTATGGCTCCTCAGTCTGGCCGTGTGACCCGTGGGCAGATTCGTGTGAATGTGCATCGTGCTCAAGATGAAATGTCTCATGTTGGCGGTCGTGTGATGCAAGTCATGGGCGACATGATGGGTAAAGGCCAAGAATTGATCGGAGTAAAATAGCTAGGGAAATCGTGAAAAAGGGTGGTAGTAGCGTTCAATTGAGGCCGTAACAGGTGAACCAAAATCGGGGAAGCGTGGGCGTTAAAGAGCAGTCATGTTTCTCCCCTGCATCACGGATCATGCTCCAAGACTTGCTAAGCACGCCCTTTTGAACATCCCCTGTTAGGTGCTTGGCGGTTCAACACCTGAGACACGTGTGAACCGTCATTTGATAATTTTCATAGTAAACTTGTGAACGGAACGGTTATGAAACGACCCCTAGTACGATTTTTAGGTGGGGTGGGCATTGGCTGCGTGATGACAGTGCCGTATCTTTTCGGCGCATCTGGCGCATCTGGCGCAGAGGCAAGCCTTTCCTTTCTGAACGGGATTCCTGGAGCCTTAAGCTCGCCTGGCCTTCTTCAAGGTCTCTTGTTGAGCCTTGTGATCTTCATGATGGCTGGTCTAGGCCTGCGGAGTACGCATAATGTGCAACCAGTGGGTGCAAGGGTTTCGACCGTCGAGTCCCATCGACGACGGCGAGTGCGTCACATGCGACGTGCTCGATAACAGTGATACGATTAGAATCTGCAACGCTCGAACTGTAGAATTCCCATTAAACTGAGTGACAAGCAGTCCCCAACCAATAGGGCCTATTTGGCCATCAGAAGAGCCATCTTCTTCATTTTGAGAGGTGGCTCTTTTTTGTCCTGGTAGTCCAAGGCCTTGAATTCAACTCATTCTTATCCTTCCTGAACGAAATCATTGAAAAGTAGCTTCGGTGGTGTTCTTGTCCTCTCATCTCGCCCACAAATCGTTTGCACTCTCCGGTATTGAAACGACATCATCAATTGGTCGGCCGTGAGGTTGTTTGGTGGTGCCGCTTTATTGGGTGCTCCCTTGGGCACATGGCTTGCGTTG
>JAYWMS010000185.1:0-1907 GCA_035873215.1 Nitrospirota bacterium
ATCATGCCCATCCGCACGGAGTATCCGTTCATGATAAATCGACCAAGATTGCCCATCCGTGGATTGGCAGTAGCGAACTCCGGCAGGAAATTGTCGATAGCCATAGGTTGCTAACACGCTCCCATTTTTGAGGGCGAATAGATCAGCTGGATAACCCCACAGATCTAATCGCTCAGGACTGGTCCAGGTATACCCCTCGTCAGCTGATTCTGTCCGATAGATATAGCCTAGGCCTCGGTTATCTGTTCGTAGGAATGCAATAAGACGTCCGCCGGGATGCAACACGATTGCCGGTTCTTCGAATATTGGAGCTTGGCAAAGCGCAAGGCCCGTCACAACTGGCCAGGTCATTCCTCCATCATTCGAACGAACGAGGTAGGCTCCACTCTTTCCGTCATCAGCTTTCCCATAAACTGCCATCACCAAATCACCGGAGGCCATCTCAACTATCGCATCACTCGTGGCCAACCCCTCGGAAAAACTTGGAAATGATATGTCTTGAGGAGAGCACCAATTTTCCCCCTTATCTAAAGACTGACTGACAGTCAAGAATAATTGCCCGGTTTCCCTATCCAAACGAAAGAAATTGATGATGAGTGTTCCATTTGCCAATTCCACAATTGACGGGTCACGGTCATCTAAATCTGTATTACAGACACATTGTGGGGAGGCAAAATGAAGTTGGTTTTGGCTATAACCACCCCGCACCAACATAATTTTACCTGAAGAATCAACATGTTCAGCGCCCTCTCGGTAGACGACAAGCAAGTAACCGGAACGTGTTGAAGAAATATCCGGAAAAGCCAGATGACGGTCTTGATTCTTAACGATAGCAACATGCTGTGGCTCTTGTGGCAGATCTAAATCTGGAGAACTCAGATTAGATAACTTTTCAAGGTTCAGCATGTCACAGGCTCTTTTTCAATTGAGGGCATCACTAACTCAGAGATTGTGGGGGCCCGACGGGAAGTCGTGATCCCAAGCTCATACGCTTTGAGAGGAGAGCGACTCCTTGCAGCACGGCTGGTATCGTCAAATTCCATTGCTGTAAAACTGACCCGACAAAAGTAGGATGGAGCCGTGCGAAGGACACTCAATAAGGGAAGAAGATAGCCAGAACCCTGATCACTGCGAACGGTAAGCTGGATTTGCTCATCGTGCAGACTCAGAACTCCATTAGTAAAACCGAACCCATTATTGGCAGACACGAGAAATGATACAGGCTTCCCATGATCAACAGACGGTCCTTTTAAAGAATATTTTTCTGTGGCAAAACCACCATTGTGTGTTTCAAATTTCAACGATTGGAGATTAAATGCATCGGGATTGAGCGTGATGTATCCCAGACGAAGCACTCCCGGAGGAGTTTCCTTCCACGATAGTTCATACCGAATTTTCACCTCGCCCGCTTGGTCGACCACAACATATTTGGAGATAGGACCGAGTTTCGTTTCGATGATCACCTTAATCAGGAGCGTTTCACCATTATCGAGAATGGACACCTCGGGTTTTGCACTCACCAAATCGGTTATCTTGGCCTCCGCCGGCGTCTCAAAGGTCAAATGACCTGAGAAAAAATCTGCCCCCATGTGTATATCATCGTAAAACCCATGTGGCAGCGTTTTAATGATGGGATGCGGTGAGACTGTCTTCATCCATACTTGATCAATCGCCAACCCTTTTTGGCAGTTGAGCGTGAGTTTCAAGCAATCAGACTCAACAATGAAGTGTTTCCCTTCTTGCTGCGTACACCAAGTCGAGGAATTCCCTGAACTCTTTTGACAGGGTTCTCTTGCAACGACTTGAGACGCAGAAATCCCATACCGTTGCTCGGCAATGTGAAGTCGACCGAGATAGGCTTGCCAACGAGCTTCTGTGATGTGCGTACGAAGATCGGAAGAGCGTCG
>JAYWMS010000188.1:0-3351 GCA_035873215.1 Nitrospirota bacterium
GCCCATAAATGCCCTAGACGAAATCGATATCCGCACCTAATGGGAATGGGCAAAAAAGCATGCCCTGAGTCTTTCCGAAGGGTTCGTTCAGCAAGGCCGCAGCCAGTTTGACGCGCGGAGCGTACTCACAGTACGTGAGCGCGAACGCCGCTGGCGGCCCCTTCGACCAGGCTCAGGACATGTTTTTCAACATTCCCAGATAGGCCTAGGGAAAGGGATATGTTAGACTCCAATTCCCAGGGTCAGGTGAACGTATTAACTCGGGGATATCAATCAAACTACACTGAAACCGCGGGGAACCTGGGTCCACATACGAACACATGAAAGACGTCTTGATTTAAAACCAATCCTTCAACTCAATCTCGATGCCGCTTTTATTATCAGTCGCTTCAGGAAAAGGAGGAGCAGGGAAAAGCATGGTGGCGAGCAACATCGGGTTGCTCCTAGCCAAGCAGGGGTATCGCGTCACATTGGTGGATCTGGACACCGGTGGAGCCAATCTTCACATATTGTTCGGACTCTTCCACCCCACCACAACGCTGACAGAGTTTCTCAATCGTCGCAATCTCCCTCTTCAACAGATCGCCCAACCACTCACGGTTCACCAGAATATTTCTCTCATTCCTGGGACCGGAGAAACGCTCCTGACGTCGAATCTTCCGCATAGCAAGAAAAAACGTCTTATCACCCATCTGCGAAAGCTCGAGGGAGATATTGTCATCCTTGACGTCGGTGCGGGGACTCATTATCACACCCTCGACTACTTTCTCGCTGGTGACGGATACTTGGCCGTAGCCACTCCAGATCCGACTTCAGTCCTTGATCTCTACCGTTTCATTAAACTCGCGGCGATACGAAAAGTCCTGTCAGGATTCTTGGCCCGCGATCCAATTTCCGACGCGTTATTGAACAAAGAGTTTCAGAGTGTACACGATGTCCTTGAGGCAGTCGGCCAAACCAATGAAGCCGGGAAATCTATTGCCAAAGCCATCCTGGACAGCTTCCGACCCTGCCTTATCCTCAACAGGATGGGGACAGGATCAAAGGTCAATACGCTTCACCTTCAGCAAATGGTACAACAATACATTGGAGCCGATTTGCGTATACTGGGTCACATTCCACAAGACCAGAACGTGGAACGATCGATTCGACAGTACTTGCCTGTCGTGGAGTATGCGCCGCAATGCCCGGCATCACGCGCTTTCGAACAATTGGTCGGGAAATTGGAGGAGTGGATACAAACAGATGTCTTTACTGAATCCGAATGATCATTGACAGAAAAACAACTACTGAGGTGGGGGGGTCACCGCTTGAAGCGCAGCCGAAACCTGTTTGAGTGAACCCACGAGTGTATCGAGTTCAGCTCCCTTCCGTAACAGCTCTCCGCGTAAGCCATTCATTTGATCAACATACCGATCGCGTTCCTTCACGACAGTGGCATGGTCTTCCAATACCGACTGACAACTGTCCAGTTCATGTCGCAATTCAGCACACTTTACTTTGAATTCTTTGGCCTCATGGGTCGATCGATCCAGGTCTTGTGTCAGTGAAACGATGCGATTCTGATTCGTACGCATGTCAGATTGCTCTTCACTGCGCTCCTGTTCAATACGACGAAAATCTGCATATAATTGGGCAATGGCCTCGATCCAACTTTTCACTTGGCCAGAAGGCAAATCCGGTATGGGAGGACACTTTGTCTCAGCCCTCAGCGCAGCAACAGTTCCTTGGACCCAATCGACGAAGATTCCGATTTCGTGAAATTTTAGTTCGGTGGCTGGAATATGAGAAGTTGGTTGGGCTTCTGACTTCGTGTTGGTCTTGGATTCGGTCTTTTGCTTCTTTGTGGCAATCTCCAATGGAGGAGCACTGACTTCCTCCTTTTCCTTTTCATCCATGACAGGTTCATCCATGACAGGTTCATCCATGGCAGGTGCATGCGAATGATAGTATTGCAACAGGACCGCCACACAATGTCGGCAGAACGGTTGTTCGCTGGCAGGGCAAGAACATTTGGTCGTTAAAGTCCCGCCTTTTAGACGAATTGCCTGATCATAGGTCCCATACGTTCCATCGACATCTGCGTTGATTTGGCTTTCATTGGCATCCTTGATTCGCACACGATTTTCTGAAAGATATTGACTGCCAAGTTTATAGACACGACCACCAACCACCGATTTGACCATATCTGGTTCTAGTTGGCTTAATTTTTTTGCAGAGCAAGAAATTCGATTTCGCATAGATTCCTCAATAAATCTGGCTGGTGCTCACCAATAATCCAATCGCGTATTCTTGAAATGCCGGTGAAAAAGGCGAATCAAACAACAATGCCTTATTATGGCCATGGTCTTCTTGCTTTTCGGTGAGGAGATGTGAAAACTTGACCCTCGGAAGGCAGCATTGACCTCGACCTAAAGAGCCAAAAGGTGTGCAGGAAAGGGTTTACCCAAGCGATCTAGAGTTGAAAAATTTACCTTGTGCCCATCAGCTATTATGATACACTTCCCAAGTTGATAGGAAATACGAGCAACCCTTGATTGTTCACGTGCTGCCAATTCTCCTCCTAGTCCTGACATCTCTCCTATCGTCGTTCGAGACCTTCCCCGTTTCGGCATACGCAAACGATCGACATTTTCATCAGGTGACATTTCATCGGTGTTACCATGCCCATAGCTGTTTTGTCACTATTCCCTATCTCCCTCCTATCTTCGGCGACATTTTGATGGTGCGTTTAGCCGGGGTTGATACACCCGAGATTCTCGGGAAATGCGAAAAAGAAAAAAAGTTGGCTGCGGATGCCAGAAATTTTGTCAATACGATCCTGGAAAATGCCAAAAAAATTGACCTCTACGATCTCGAAAGAGGACAACACTTCAATCTCGTCGCTCGCATCATGGCAAACGGCAAAAACGTGTCAGACCTCCTCATCAAAGAAAAGTTCGCCGTCCCAATTTCCAGCAACCAGTCAAAGCCTGACTGGTGCTCATCCGGGTAGACCTGCTAAGACATTGGGTGAAGTCTCTGCCCATTGGGAACTCTTATCCCCGATAAACACAGATATACGTGACAGACATTCTCATACATTGAGTTAGGATCGAAAGATCTATAGAAAATGAGAAGGCAGGAGGATTGTGGACTCGGATCCAAAATCCCCTTAAATAGGAGGGGTGGGAAAAACATGGTGAGCCGCGTGGGACTCGAACCCACGGCCCTCGCCTTAAAAGGGCACCCGAGGACGATAAGGACTAAGTAAGATTGGGTGATATTGAATGTGACAACCCCCTTGTCAGCACAGGGTTTTCTCTTCTTTTAGTTGCGACTGAGTGTGATCCTGGTAGATTCCTAACTGGG
>JAYWMS010000202.1:0-10160 GCA_035873215.1 Nitrospirota bacterium
TAATCGTGTTTGGGTGAGGATGCAGATTTTGCATGCATGGGTAAAGCTGTAGGTGAATTGACAAGGGTCGGTTCTTCCGCAATAATCTCGCTCCTTCCAGTCTAATGAATCTCATGAAATCATCTCCGCACATTGTGGTCCTGAGTTCCAATCCTGTGGATTTTTCTCAAGGTGAGAAGAACGGCCCGGAGGCGCAGGTGTGTTTGGTGAACGACCTGGAATCGTTAAAACGCGAAGCTGAGATGCGTCCGGTGGATGGATTAGTTATAGACTGTCCCTCGGACTTGGAACCATTGGGCTCGTTGGCTAACACTATTGACCTGTCGCATACAGTGGTCTTAGCCGGCACGTTACCGGTGACGGAAGCCGCAGCAAGATTGAAGCACATGTTAGAGCAGGAGGATCAGAAACCGGGATTTTCCAAGAATCATAAAGATGTCACATTGGAAGATTATGTAGAGTCAAAGTTTGTAGAATTCGTAAAGGCCATGAAAGTCAGTTCCGCGCGAAGGTTACACGATACGTTGATACGGGCGGTGGAACGCCCACTCATCAAGTTGGCTCTTCAAGAGACGAATGGCAATCAAGTTCAAGCCGCGCAACTTCTTGGGATGAATCGAAACACCCTCAGAAAAAAAATCACTGAATTCAAGATCCCGATTAAACGACGGTCGCCTTCCAGCCGGGATCGACATCTTACCTAGGTGACGGGACTCAATTCCCACAAAGCAGAAGGGAGTGACTGAAATTCTTTCCCAAAGAAATCAAACACTTCTTGACAATCCTGAGTCTGCTCCTCTAGCATGATAGGCTTGCGGATAGGCGCGTAGCTCAGGGGGAGAGCGCTACCTTGACACGGTAGAGGTCGGCGGTTCAATACCGCCCGCGCCTACCATTTTTCATCAGTAGTCACTCCTTTCCTTTAATGATTTGGGTTGAATTTTTACATATAGTAAGTATGAATGCCTGTGTCTTCTCATATCGCCGTTGTAGATCTAGACGTGATTGAAGTCTCCATTCCAGGGTCTAAATCGATTACCTGTTCTGTGGGTGTCACGGCTCGTGAGGCTTTGACGCAAGCCATGGGATCGGTGCCTGCGGATGCTTTTGCCGTGACGATTGATGGGGTCCCAGCTGATCTCAGCACCCCTCTAACACAAAACGTTATATTGGAACCGTTGGGTTTTGTTTCTCGGGAGGGAAGAGAAGTCTACCGACATAGCAGTACGCATATCATGGCTCAGGCTGTGAAGGAAGTTTTCCCGTCAGCCAAAATGACAATCGGTCCGGCCATTGACGATGGATTTTTTTACGACTTTTCGTTTGAACGACCCTTCACACCGGAGGACCTGGAGAAAATTGAAGCCCGGGCGCAGGCCATTATGAAAGCCGACTATCCTGTGCAACGTCTGGAAATGTCCAAGGATGAGGCGATTAACTTTTTTCAGGGTCGCGGCGAATCCTTTAAAGTGGAGATTGTAAGCCAGATTGAAGACGACCGAGTCTCTCTCTACCAACAAGGGGACTTTGTCGATTTATGTCGGGGCCCTCATGTCAGCTCAACCGGGCAAGTCAAGGCATTCAAATTGCTATCCAGTGCTGGGGCCTACTGGCGGGGTGATGAACGCAATCCGATGTTGCAGCGGATCTATGGCACTTCCTTTCAGACACAAGCCGAGCTCGATGGCCACCTTGCCAAGCTTGAGGAAATTAAGCGACGTGATCATCGAAAAGTGGGGAAGGATCTGGACTTGTTCAGCATTCAGGACGAAACAGGGCCAGGGCTTATTCTGTGGCATCCCAAAGGGGCAATGATTCGGTTGCTCATTGAGAACTTCTGGCGAGATCAGCATGTAAAACATGGGTATGAAATGGTGTATTCACCCCATGTGGCGCGTCTTGATCTCTGGAAGACCAGCGGGCATGTGGATTTTTATCGAGAGAATATGTTTGCGCCCATGTCTGTCGAAGCCAGCGATTATCAACTGAAGCCCATGAATTGTCCCTTTCACATCATGGTCTATAAGGCCCACCTCCGAAGCTATCGTGAGTTGCCCATTCGCTATGGGGAATTAGGTACAGTCTATCGGTATGAACGGTCAGGCGTGCTTCATGGTCTAATGCGGGTCCGAGGCTTTACGCAGGATGATGCCCACATTTTCTGTCGTGCCGATCAAATTGAATTGGAAGTCCGCCAAGTATTGGATTTCACAATGTTCGTCCTTCGCCGTTTTGGGTTTGAAGAGTTTGAATTGTACTTGTCTACTCGTCCGGAAAAGGCTGTGGGGTCTTTGGAAAAATGGGACCAAGCAACCCATGCGCTGGAGGCAGCTCTCAAGGGAGGGAACTTTCCGTATGAAATCGATCCCGGTGAAGGAGTCTTCTATGGGCCAAAAATTGATCTGAAAATACGAGACGCATTGGGACGAGCCTGGCAATGTTCGACCGTGCAGATTGATTTTAATAACCCGGAACGATTTGAGTTAAGCTATACTGGGGAAGATGGTAAAGCGCATCAGCCGATCATGATTCATCGGGCACTATTGGGATCGATCGAACGGTTTTTTGGTATTCTTATAGAGCATTATGCGGGAGCGTTCCCGACATGGCTGGCTCCCGTACAGGTTAAGATTTTACCAATTACCGAGAAACAGATAGAATACGTCACAGAGGTGTCTGATGCCTTGCGGCGCAAGGGGGTCAGAGTTGACATAGACTTGCGAAATGAGAAAATCGGTCTCAAGATACGCGAAGCGGAAAAAGCCAAGATTCCCTATATGCTGATCATCGGTGATCGGGAAAGTCAGGCGAATCAAGTGGCCGTTCGGAAACGAGGCGGGCAGGACCTGGGGAAGATGAGTGTCTCCGAGGTGATGAATATTCTTAACCAAGATATACCAACAGAGGAATTTTCCAGTTTAGTTCATCAAGGATGAGTCGAATAGTCGTTCCCAAACATCGTGTCAATGCGCTCATCCGTGTCCCCGAAGTTCGGGTTATCGGAGCTGATGGTGAGCAATTGGGTGTCTTGAAAACACCCGATGCTATTAAACAGGCCAAGGAACAAGGGTATGATCTGGTGGAGGTCGCACCGAATTCAGCCCCCCCCGTCTGTCGGATCATGGATTTTGGGAAATTTAAATACGAGCAAAGTAAGAAAGAACATAAGATCCGGCAGCATCAAAAATCGACTCAGGTCAAAGAGATTAAGCTCCGTCCTCGAACCGACAAACATGACTTGGGTACGAAAGTCCGCCAAATCATCGGATTCTTGGGTGAGGGGAATAAGACGAAAGTCACCGTGATGTTCCGTGGCCGTGAGATGGCCAACCAGGAACTGGGTCGGGCCGCGATGGCAAAAGTGATCGATGAAATTAAGGATGCAGGATTACTAGAAAGTCCGCCTCGCATGGAGGGGCGAAACTTGTATATGATTGTGGCTCCAAAACATTGAGGGAATGACACATGGCACGAATGAAATTAAAAACTCACAGCGGGGCAGCCAAGCGATTCCGTCGAACCGGGACTGGCAAACTCATGCGCCGAAAAGCCGGGTTGCGCCATATCTTAACGAGTAAGACGCCCAAACAAAAAAGTCGGTTGAATGATACCGTTGCCATCGATAAAACCAATACCTATGCCATCTCGCGATTATTACCCTATTCCTAATCGACAAAGAGGGATATCGAAAAGGCCAGTTGAAGTATTGATACACGAGAAGGTGACAACTTATTCTTAGCAATCGTATGAATCATCATTAATGGAGAAGGCCTGTCCAAAAAGGCCCGTCCAGCAAGGCCGCAGGGGCTTTGGCGCCCGGAACGTACATGAAGTAGGTGAGGACGACAAAGGCCCGAGAACGCCGCTGGCGGACGTTTTCAACAGGGCCGAAGAAGGAGATCAGTGACATGCCACGTGTAAAAGGGGGACCACAAACCCGACGTCGGAGAAAGAAGCGACTCAAACTTGCAAAAGGACAGTTTGGAGGAAAAAGTAAACTATTTCGAACTGCAACGGAATCTGTTGATAAGGGGCAGGTTTATGCCTACATTGGCCGGAAGCACCGCAAGCGGGATTTTCGTCGGCTTTGGATCACACGCATTGGTGCTGCCGCTCGGTTGAATGGCGTCTCATACAGCCGGCTCATGGATGTGTTGCGCAAGGCCAACGTGTTGCTGAATCGAAAGATGTTATCAGAAATGGCGATTCATGATCCTGATGGATTTAAACGACTGGCAGACATGGCTAAAGAAGATTTGCCATTAGCCGCAGCGTAGCTATGTGTCTAGAAATTGAATTCTGAAAACTGAAATATTCTCGACTCAATCTATCAGAAAAATACAAAAGATCAATTCCAAGTCAGGATATTCAAAAAGGGCCCATCAGCAAGACCTTAGGTGCTATGGCACACGGAGAGTAGGGGAGCATAACAAGGCGCCGAGAACGGTGCTTCCAGACTTTTTCAACATCCTGCGAGATTCGTGGTGGGCCTTTAAAGTAGGAGAGCGTCTACCTCGAGTTCCAATGCAGACACTGGCATCGTGATTTGCCAGGTTTCGAGCACTTCGGGATGTAACTCGCCAATCAAACCCACCGATTGCCCTCCAGACATTATTTTTCCAACGCGTCCTTCCAGAAAAGTCCCATGGTTGGAAGGTTCCAGCGTATACTCACGAACCAAGTAGTGAAGTAACAAATCCAGGCACGTGTGCACTTCGGAAAAATTGGCGTTGGGATGTGCGATTAACACACCGAGTCTCACGAAGGTACGTGACCCCAATTGGTGGCTCAAATCGGGTATCGCCACTTCTCCGATTTCAAACAGCTTATGGGGATAGAACGCCCGGGGAGAAGCTGTTTCCACGCGCAGCAAGGACGGAAGAATCCAGGAACGAAGACAGGAAAAACTTTGAGACATGACATTGTCGATTTCGACTACGCCGGGGTAATCGGTGTCGCCGATTCTCATGCGTTCCACGAGATCTTCATGCGACATGAGGATATTCGAGAAAATCTCCTGAAACCCCTGGCCAATCATTTGATCTCGAATAAAGTCTGACAATGTCTCGATCTCCGACAAAGATCCCACCGTGAACTGTGATGGCATGATGGGAGCAAACGATTCATAGCCCTGGCTAATGGCCACATCTTCAGCGACATCGACCGGATGCATCAAATCACTTCGATAGCAAGGTAAACGCACCGATAATTTATGGCGACTGGCTTTGATCTCGTAACCATACGAGGTGAGGGCCTGTTGCACGACATCTTTTCCAAGAGACTGTCCTAAAGCGGCTTCGATTTCATGGAGGGAAATGGCTTGTGTTTCACTAATATCGTGAGGGGTTCGAACGGACTTTCCATAGTCAGTCGCGTAGAGGTACAGAATTTCAATGGGTTCAATGGCCGCACCACGATCCGCAAGATTGGCGGCAAAGATGTTGAGGGTCAGCAGCACCATTCTCATATCTGTTCCCGTAACCTCTACCATCAGATCAGCATCACCCACACGCACTTCACCGATCTCTCGGCTATTAATAATTGGAGGGAACGAAAGAATCTGGCCTTCCTTATCCCATAGCAGGGGGTAGGAATCATGCTTGGACACGATGGGTCCGTATTCGAGACCCTTTGGGTGAATCTCAACAATTTCTTTGAGGCTCATTTTTTCAGAAAAACCAAGCGGCGTAAAACGAGCCTCTTCCGGCTTCAATAATCCATATGTCACGGGAAATTGAATTTGGGATAGCCGATACATTCCAATCGAGACCGTCTGTCGTTTGTGGCCATAGATATCGGCAAGCTTTTCCTGAACTTGGATGAGTTGCGTGAGTCCTTCCTCTGTGACGGTGTACCCCCTGCTGCAACATGCGGCCACGAACGGACGCACTGTCTCCATGCCCTTGGCTACCGAGATGCGCCGTTTCGGACGAGTTTTACTGTAGACAAAAGGATAAGATGGCGAAGATCCGTTGAGTTTCGTGCTAATTTGACGGGCAATCCCCTCCACACACCAAAGATCTGGACGATTACTGTCTTGCAGTTCCACACGGATTTCGCCGGTAGTTGGCGAATGATCTTTGAGTTCCCCTTTCACGAGCGGAAGCCAGGAATCGATTTGCTCGATAGACGAGTCTTTACCCAGTAAATGATTCAAGTCTTGATGAAAAATAGAAATGGTCGGCATCGTCTGCTCCTAGGCTTTGGAATTCGTTTTCACAGTATCAGGGATCTGTTGAAAAATTTAAAAAATTTTCAGATTGCCAACCACTCCCCTCAGGTGTTGGTAGAACGGGAGCTGTTCAAAAAGGCCAGACCAGCAAGGCCGCAGGTCCGTTGGCGCGCGGAGCGTACAGGAAGTACGTGAGCACGACAACGGGCCGAGAACGCCGCTGGCGGACTTTTTCAACAGCTCCATATTAGGAGAATTGGCCTCTCATCGATCTGATTTTTTCGAGGTCACTGGTAAACAAATCGCGAATATCATGAATCCCCAAAGCCACCATGGCCATGCGATCAAGCCCGAGTCCCCAAGCGATGACAGGGACATTCACACCCAAGGGTTGGGTAACCTCCGGACGAAATAGCCCTGCTCCTCCCAATTCCATCCAGCCTAAACGGGGGTGGCGAACATGCAGTTCGACCGAAGGCTCGGTAAAGGGGAAATAAGCTGGAAGAAACCGAATTTCCTGAGCTTGGGCCATCTCTTTCGCGAACAAAGTCAAAAGACCAAGGAGTGTCCGGAAATTAATGTCCTCTCCTAAGATGATGCCCTCAACCTGAAAAAAGTCCGTAGCGTGTGTAGCATCGACTTGATCATACCGAAAACATCGTGCCATGGAAAAATACTTTCCTGGAACCAATGGGCTTGAAGCAAGAGTTCGCGCAGACACGGCCGTACCCTGACTGCGAAGCACGAGTCGCCTGGCGCGGTCTCGATTATACTGATAGCCCCAACCCTGGGAACCGCTCGATCCTCCATGTTCATGGGCTGCCGCTACTTGGGTCAAAAATGGTTCTTCAATCTTATCTGCATGCGTCGGGTTCTTGACAAAATACACATCATGAATAGCGCGGGCCGGATGAAATTGAGGCATATACAGTGCATCCATATCCCAAAATTCAGTCTCGACTAAGGGGCCTCGCATTTCCTGAAACCCCATGCTGACAAGCTTGAGTTTCACCAAATCCAAAAACTCACGATACGGATGCCGACGACCCGTTGCGACACGAGGCGGTCTGAGACTAATGGTGTATTTTCGAAATCGTTTATTTCGCCACGATCCATCTTTCAGCATTTCCGGGGTTAAGCGAGAGATTTCTTCCTCATAACTGGGCTGGCAGGATTCGGCAATTGGCTTGCCAGTTGCCGTGAGATGATAGTCTCGCAGAACGCGTTCATCTATTCGGAATGGTTCATGAGTATTGCCGCGTTTGACGGAAAATTGGCGGAGGAGATTCTGATGTTCTTCGGAAAATGTTTGAAATTCTTTTGCTTCGCTTTGAACCTGGAGAAGCAACATTGAAAGGGCAGGTATAGTCGGACTGGCCGTGTGAGTGACTTCAATCCCTCCACCTGCCACCATACGAATCGCACCTTCTTTCTTCAACAGTCCGATTGCACGACTCAATTCCGTAGGTTGGAACTGCTCTTTGGTTTGAAGGTCTTTCACCGTCAGGTTTTGACCGGCGGCATTGGCGGCGGAACAGGCCTTCACAATCCAATCAGCAGGAGAGCCGATAGACAGGTATTGATGACCGACTTCCGTGAGAGAGACCCATTGGGTGTTCGTCTCAGTGGTAATTTCAACAAGCTGCTTAGCTTGCAGCCATCCCAGCGCCATGCTGATTTGAGAAGGGTCGAGTTGTGTGAGGTCGATCAGTCTTGCATCAGAGAGAGCTTGGTCATGTTGGTGAAAGGCCGCTAACAAGTTAATTTCGAGGGGATGCAAACTGTCGTGCAGCGTATTGGTACTCATTCCATTATTCCGTCACGCGATACCATGAGCGGCCTTTCGAAATGCCTGCATTGTCTCAGCGTAGTTTCCGCTATTAAATATCGCAGACCCGGCTACTAAAATATCCGCGCCAGCCTTCACAACTTCCGTGACATTATCTAGGTTAATTCCCCCGTCAACCTCCAGTAACGCGTGGCTTCCAGAGCGCGTGATCATCTCCTTGGCGCGAGAAATCTTGTTGAGACTTCTAGGAATAAACGATTGTCCTCCAAATCCAGGGTTGACGGACATGATGAGCACCAGATCAACTTCGGCAATGATTTCTTCCAATGTGATCAACGAGGTTGAGGGATTCAATGTGACGCCGGCTTTGACCCCCAGTTCTTTGATCGATTGAATAGTTCGATGTAAATGTGGGCATGTTTCAGTATGCACCGTAAGGTATGTTGCCCCGGCTTCTGCGAATTCGGGAAGGAAGAAATCGGGATTGGTGATCATGAGGTGCACATCAAGCTGAAGTGATGTTACGCCGCGAAGAGCTTCTACGATCGGAGGTCCGACCGTAAGATTTGGCACAAAATGGCCATCCATCACGTCTACATGTAGGAGGTCTGCCCCGGCCGCTTCAACCTTAGACACCTCCTCAGCCAGCCGAGCAAAATCTGCAGCCAAAATGGAGGGGGCTATCTGAATGGTCGCCATTCCTCTCTCCTACGTTGGTAACTTCAGTCTTGCTGAAAAAAATCCATCCATGTCATAGCCTGAAGCCATGGTCGATACATCACCAGTTGAATCCACAAGGGATTGACCCGGTGTGGGAATCCAAGAAGTCGAAGACTCGTGGAGAAAATCGGGGTGGTCGTGGCAAAATTGAGAAATCACCTGTGTGGATTCCTCAGGTTCTGTCGAGCAGGCACTATAGACCAAGACTCCGCCTGGTCTCAAGAGGATACACACTCGATTGAGCATACCGAGTTGTTCCTGATGGTGTTGTTCAAAGCGGTCTGCGGTCTTTTGCCACTTTGCCTCGGGATGTCGTCTGAGCACACCTAAACCTGAGCAAGGTGCATCCACGAGAATACGATCAAATCCTTCCCGACACCATGATGAGAGATCATCTAACGAGGGAAATGACGAATTAATCGTGGCCTGAACCGGGGTGATGATGGAAATTCCCAAACGCTGTGCATTCTGTTCGAGACGCTTCAGTCGTATCGGATTCTGATCCACAGCCCAGACCTGTCCCTGATTATTCATGAGAGCTGCCAGATGTGTGGCCTTACCTCCGGGTGCAGCACATGCATCCAGGATACGCTGCCCAGGGCGAACATCCATCAGAAGCGGCACCAGTTGCGCGGCTTCATCTTCAATATAACACCATCCCTCCTGGAGGGGTTCCAATGAAGATAGTGGCCCACACTTCGTGATGGTCAATCCTACGGGACTGACAGGCGTGCGAGTGACCGTATGGCCGAGTTCGAACAGTCTTTCTTGAAGTTGCTCACGTGTGCACTGCAAGGTATTCGTACGCAGAGTCAATGGGGGAATGCTCACGGTCCGACGACAGGCTTCCTCGGCGTTCCTCAGGCCAAGCCGGTCAATCCAACGGGTAGTTAACCACGTGGGCATAGAGTGATGGATCGATAACGCATGGACGGGATCGTCCACCACTTTGGGCCATGGCGGCGCGGGTTGCCGGATTAATGCGCGCAGAACGCCGTTGACCAGTCCACTCAGGTCTCTTCCTTTGAGAGTTTTGGCTAAGTTCACGGATTCATTGACGGCGGCCGGTTCGGGAATACGATCCAGCTTGAGCAGTTGATAAGCGCCCATGCGCAGGATTGTGATGATGTTCAGTGGAAAGCGATGAAGTGGGCGCGTCATAACCCCATTCAATCGCCAATCCAGAGTGGAACGATGGCGTAGGACACCATAGACCAATTCAAAGGCCAAGGCTTGATCATCTGGCGAAAGCCGGGCCTTCGAGGAAAACGCATCAAAGGCCTCGTCAGCAAACGAGGATCGTCGTTCCACATCCAATAGCGTGTGAAGTGCTAATTTTCTGGCAGTCCATTGGGGAGTTGAAGTCGAGGTAGATGTAGATGCTAAAGGTCTTGTCATAAAGGGAATGGGTGAATGGCCATTCCAGCGGCCAGTTTGATCGCATGAATTAGACTGTCAGGATTGGCAGTGTTTTTCCCT
>JAYWMS010000210.1:0-10319 GCA_035873215.1 Nitrospirota bacterium
CGAAGGATTGTATCAACCGCATCAATTTGTTGGTTTAAGTCCTGTGCGCTGATATCCACCACATGCAACAGGACATCCGCATCATGTAATTCCTCCAGTGTGGTACGAAAAGCCTTTAGCAGATCATTCGGGAGATCTCGAATGAATCCAACGGTATCGGTGAGTATCACCCCATCTCCCGTTGGCAGATGAAGCCGACGACTCACCGTATCCAACGTTTCAAAGGGACGGTCTTTCGTGGACACCTGACTGTGCGTCAAGGCATTCAGCAATGTTGATTTTCCAGCATTCGTGTACCCGACGATTGAGACGACCGGTACGGCATGACGAGTACGCTTCGATCGTTGTTGGCCTCGATGATGACTCAAGGCCAGTAATTCCCGTTCCAGATGACCAATTCGGTCACGCACCCGCCGGTGATCGGTTTCCAGTTTCGTTTCTCCCGGTCCTCGACCGCCAATCCCCCCGCCTAATCGGGACAACGCCGTACTGGACTGTGATAAGCGGGGCAATATGTACCGAAGCTGTGCCAGTTCAACTTGAATCTTGCCGGCCCGGGTATGGGCACGTTTGGCAAAGATATCTAGGATCACCTGTGTCCGATCCAAGACCTTCATTTCCGTCATTTCCGAGATGGCCCGCACCTGGGCCGGAGTCAAGTCTCGATCAAAAATGAGCATGTCGGCCCCCATTTGGAGAGCCTGAATAATCACCTCACGAATCTTTCCGATTCCCAACACATACTTGGGATTGATCTGCGGCAAGCGCTGAATCACGGTGTCGAAAACGTGTATCCCTTGCGAAACGGCTAATTCCTTCGTTTCCTCGAGGCGATACTCGTGATCGCCCTGCGGCCCAGTAAAGACACTCACGATTATGGCCCCCGGACCAGTACCCACCAATCGCAGGTTTGAGCCGCTACGCAGGATTTCGTTCTCAAGGTCCTGGACAAATACTCCGCAATCTAGCTGGAACGAAAAGAAAGGACAGGGCTTCAATTCTTCATAGGGCTGACTACTACGTTTGGAAGGAATGAGGTGCGCAATAGAAATGTCCATTGGCTCCCCACTATTCCCGATACCAATCACTGCCATCAAATCCAATCGCAATAAAGCCAAGTCCGTAAGATCTTCTTTGGTCAACGGTTGATTATGGAGATGCGTATGGACTAAGCGGACACCGCGCAGCAATTTGGAGCCTGACCGACTCCGGGCGAGCAACGGGATGACCAACTGCCGATCGGTTCCCACGATGACGGACTCAATGTTTCCCCGACGATTAATGATGAGACCGATCTGTCTCCGAATTTCATGAGACAATTCCGTACACGTTTTGGCCAATTCAATAGTGATAACCTTATCAACCGGCACACGCCGCCGATACAGACGTTCTAAGCGAGCGATCTGATTCGCCTTTAACCCGCTTACATGGCCAATGAGTGTTGGAATACTATTTCCTCCAAAGCCTTAGATTTGGGGCCCGTTGAAATTGTCCGTCACGAGCGTTCCCTTGACCCGTAATCGGTGAACCGAAACCCGTCATCCGTGAGCTGTAATTCGTGAAGGGTCAAGGATGAGGAGGCACTCTGAAAAAAGGCCTTTCTCCCACGCCTCACGGATCACCTATCACGATCTTGGCCTTGCCAGTGGAAAAGGGTGTCTTGGCGCCCTTGGGTTTGCACTGGTGAAATGAATGGTCATCCTTCGGCAAGGCCTGTCCTGAGCGGAGTCGAAGGGCTCAGAACTTGTTTTGAATTGAGCCCGTATTCACATCAGCAAGAAAAATCTTCAATGAGGGCCCCTCAGGAAGTAATCAAGACTGCGGCCCCTTAGTCGGCACGTAAGGTCACACGATCGAGGGTCGCACTGGCATCAACATCCCACTTTGAAAACTGTCCTGCCTGAAATGCCCACCATCCTGCCATGGCCACCATGGCGGCATTATCGGTGCAAAAACTCACACGAGGCAAGGCGAGTTGGATACCTTCTCGCGTTGCACGTTCTTGAAATAATGTCCGAAGCCGAGAATTTGCCGAGACGCCCCCAACAACAGCCACACCGGCAACCTTATGGCATCGAACGGCTCGAATGGTTTTTTCCACTAACACTTCTACGATGGCTTCCTGGTACCCTGCTGCAATATCTTCCAAAGAGCAAGCCTGTCCTGATTTTTCTCGATCCCTGAGAAAATATAATAGCGCCGTCTTAATTCCGCTGAAACTAAAGTTCAGCCCCCCCCGTTTCAAATACGGCCGGGAGAAATGCACAGCCCCTGGATCACCGGACTGGGCTAGCCTGTCCAAGGCGGGGCCACCCGGAAATTCCAACCCCAGCATTTTGGCACCTTTGTCAAAGGCTTCACCAGCGGCATCATCAAGAGTCCGGCCAATGAGTGCATACTGACCTGGGGCCGATACAAGATATAAATGGGTATGCCCACCCGAAACAACCAGCACCACACACGGCATCACAAAATCCTGATTGTCCAACCAGGCTGAAGCAACATGCGCCTGAAGATGGTTTACGGCAATCCATGGCACACCCACAGCATAGGCCAAGGCCTTGCCAAAACTGACCCCGACCACCAAGGCACCTGCGAGACCCGGGCCTCTAGTGGTAGCGATAGCCGCCAGATCAGCCCCGTTCACCCCAGCCTGATTCATGGCTGCACCCACGATCTCCTCGATGCTTTCGGTATGCCGCCGCGAAGCCAGTTCCGGGACTACCCCTCCAAAACGCTCATGCACATCGTGCTGGGAGGCCACCACGCTGGATAAGACCTTTCCGTCTAACGTCAGTACGGCAGCGGCGGTTTCATCACAAGACGTTTCAATCCCTAGAATACATCGAACGCCCGAGGAGGGACCATCACGAAAACCAGTATTCCCGTTGGTGTTCATACAGGTGGAACTGAAAGATCTAAAAAAAACAACGGCCCTCACTCCTTGCAGGTCATGAGGGCCGTTCGGTATTGGTAGGCTAAAGCAGAATGCGTGAATTCGTCAATCGCCGTCTTCCCTCTCGGTGACAGCATGATCACAGGGATGCCGGGAACTAGACTCCCGCCATCGCTTCTTGCTCCACAAACACCGGAGCATTGTCTCGAAGCTTTACCGTAATTTTCGTTGCTTCCTTAAATCGGCCCTTAATCAGTTCCTCAGACAAAGGATCCCCAAGGCATTTTTGAATCGTTCGCCTCATCGGCCTGGCGCCATACTGAGGTTGATATCCCTCTTCAATGAGCCATTGCTTGACCTCATCTTCAACCTCTAACTCAACCCCCCGATCACGCAACCGATCATTGAGCTCTTTAATGATGATATCAATGATCTTAAAGAGATGCTCTTTTTCCAACGGATGGAAGACCACGAATTCATCGATCCGGTTCAAGAACTCTGGGCTGAATTCGCGCTTTAATTCATCAAGCACATCATCCTTCATGCGTTTCCGGTTTCCACGGGTCTCATCTTTTTGGAAGCCAAGTGAGACACCCTTTTGGATGAGCTTGGTGCCGATGTTGGACGTCATGACCAAGATCGTGTTCTTAAAATCGATCTTTCGGCCCAGACTGTCCGTCAACACGCCATCATCTAAGACTTGCAGCAGCACATTGAAAATATCTGGATGCGCTTTTTCAATTTCATCAAACAACACCACCGAGTAAGGGCGTCGTCGAACTTTTTCCGTCAACTGTCCGCCCTCTTCATACCCGACATATCCTGGAGGAGCTCCAAACAAGCGCGAACTGGTAAATTTCTCCTGATATTCAGACATGTCGATACGAATCAATGAGTCTTCCGTATTAAACAGGAATTCCGCCAATGCCCTGGCAAGTTCAGTTTTTCCAACCCCGGTAGGTCCAAGATACATAAAAGAACCGATGGGTTTGCGTGCATCTTTCAAGCCGGCACGTGACCGACGGATCGCCCGGCACACCGCCGAAATGGCTTCTTCTTGCCCAATTATCCGTTTATGAAGGAACTCTTCCATATGCAGAAGTTTTTCCGATTCTTCCTCTTCCAACTTAAAGAGCGGAATCCCGGTGATCTTGGAAATGACAAAACTCACATCCTCAGCCGAAATTACGGGTTTGTTATCCTCTTGTTTCTTTTTCCAGTCACGCTTGGCATCGTCGAGCAACTTGCGTAAGCGTTCTTCTTCTTCACGATACTTCACCGCTTCCTCAAAACTCTGCAACCCAATGGCCACTTCTTTTTCACGCGACACACGCTTGAGCTCCTGTTCAAGGGATTTGAGTTCAGGCGGCAGGGCATAGGATTGCAGCTTCGCTCGTGACCCGGTTTCATCGATTAAATCGATCGCCTTATCGGGCAGGAATCGATCCGTGATATACCGCTCTGTTAATTTCACCGCTTCCACCACGGCTTCATCAGAAATTTCAACACCATGGTGCTCTTCATAACGGTCTCGCAGACCATGAAGAATCTTGATGGTCTCATCCACTGATGGCGGATTCACATAAATCGATTGGAATCTCCGCTTTAACGCACCGTCTTTTTCGATATGCTTGCGATATTCATCAAGGGTTGTGGCCCCAATGCATTGAATCTCACCGCGTGAAAGAGCCGGTTTCAGCATATTGGCTGCATCAATCGATCCTTCGGCAGCTCCGGCCCCAACCAAGGTATGCAACTCATCAATGAATAAAATGATGTTTCCAGCCGTCGCAATTTCTTTCATGACGACTTTGAGTCGTTCTTCAAATTGGCCACGGTATTTCGTTCCAGCAACCAACGAACCAAGGTCGAGCGCGATCACTCGACGATTCAACAAATTGTCAGGAACATCCAATGACACGATTCGTTGCGCCAGCCCTTCAACGATGGCTGTTTTCCCGACACCTGACTCCCCAATGAGGGCAGGGTTGTTTTTGGAACGCCGACTCAAAATCTGTAACACCCGCTCAATTTCATCCCCTCGTCCGATAACCGGATCAAGCAGTGACTCTTGAGCCAATTGGGTGAGATCTCTGCCAAACTCATCCAGCGCGGGGGTGCTGCTCTTTTTATCACGTTCACGTGTGCCTGACTTTCGCAAGAACGTGACGGTGAGTTGACGAGCCGTCAACAGATTGCCGCCAAGACTGCGAAGAACTTTTCCGCCGATACCTTCTTCTTCCCGGAGCAATCCTAGCAGGAGATGTTCACTCCCGATGTGGTTATGACCCAGAAGTCGAGCTTCTTCGACACCATACTCAATCACTTTTTTGACACGGGGACTAAAAGGGATTTCACCAAATGTCACCGTGGTACCGCCACTTGGCAGGTTACGTTCAATCTCCAAGCGAATTTGCTCAGGGGACAAGCCCATCTTTTTGATGATCATGAGAGCAATGCCGTCGGATTCTCGAAGTATCGCCAGCACCAAATGCTCGGTACCGAGATAGTCATTCTGATGGCGTTCGGCTTCCTCCCGAGCCAGGATGATTATCTTCCGTCCTCTGTCCGTGAATCGTTCGAACATTTTCCCTCCTTAAGGGCAAGAGGATTCACTGATACTTCTAAATTATGAAATCCTTAACTGGTGATACGAAGTTTAGTCTATCCACCCTCTTATATTACTGTCAAGACATCGCTCTGGAAAGGGGAAGCACTGACTGCGTGACTCATCATGAAGCAAATGAACTTCCACAGACGCCATTTCCGACTCGATTCGTTGACTCATTCTATCCTACACGATACAATTTTTTTCCTCAGTCCGTTCACTTCCCGAACCCCGAAGGCAATTCTAAGGAGGGGGGGCCGGCTATTCGACCTCTTTTTCGTAAGTTTGCGAGTCAATCTTGACCACAATCGGCATTTTAACCAAGCCCCAATTCCCTGAGATCAAGACAATCCTGCAAGATCTCGTGAATTGGTTGGCCCAACAGGACATTTCCGTCCTGTTGGGTTCTCAAACAGCAGCCCTCTTAGGGCAATCACACCAACATAGCAATGACCGTGTGGCGGCCAGCGCAGATTACATCATTGTCCTGGGCGGAGACGGCACCATGTTAAGTGCTGCAAGACTGGTCGAAGAACGATCGGTCCCTATCATCGGCATCAACATGGGCGGTCTCGGATTCCTCACCGAAGCCACTGTCGACAATTTGTATCCTTCCTTAGAAAAAGTGATTGCACGACAATTCCATATGGATACCCGCCTTCGACTGCAAGCCTCAATCACCCATCACAACGGGACCGTTGAACAAGCCTCAGCGTTAAATGATATTGTCATCAGCAAAGGTAGCGTCGGACGTATGATAAAAGTGCACATGCAACTCGGCGAACAATTTATTTCCAACCTCCGTGGAGATGGTATCATTGTCTCCTCGCCAACCGGATCAACCGCCTACTCACTGTCCGCAGGAGGCCCGATTCTCGATCCCTCGCTGGAATCGTTACTCGTGACTCCAATCAGTCCGCACACGTTAACCCATCGCCCGCTGATCGTACCGGGTCACGCCTCACTAGAAATCGAGCTCACAAGTGCGGAAGGCGCCATGGCATCCGTTGACGGCCAAATTGACATCGCGATGGAATGCGGCGATACCATTACTATCAGCACCTCACCTCATCGAACCCGACTCATTCGATTTCCGGACAGCACCTATTACGATGTACTCAGATCAAAGTTAAAATGGGGTGATGGCTGAACAAGAAGCCACACACGCAGCCAAGGCCACATCCCCACACGAACGCTACACCTACCCAATGACTGCAGCACCCGATAGGTCCGATTCCTGTATGCACCTGTTTCCATGATTCTCCAGGTTCAAGGCCTCTGGTGAACTTCCAAATTGGGAATGCTAACTGGTTCCAGGCTAACTCTCAAACAAATGTGCGTATTCTGTACAATGACTTCTTCTAGCGACCTTAGCAGTAGCATTGCTTTGCATCACTGGGGTCAATGGCCTACATACAGCCAAACCATCTCTATCAGGTCATCAGGATCTGGGCATAAATTAAGAAAGGACCTCATTCAAGATGATGAGATATTCATCGGCAACGAAATCTTAAAACACAAGACGAAATGAATTTGGAGAAAAATAGATGCAGGCAAGGATCTAAAAACCATCATCTCAGGATGCCGCCCTGCCATCTTCTGTCAGCCCCACCGAGGTAATGATGAGGGAAGGAAGATGATGGAGAAGATTGCTCTCGCCTTCCCTATCATTACTTAGATCCCTTCTGCCACATACTTAGATGGTAGGAAATTGGAAGGTGCCTAGGGCTGACATTCCGGGCATTCCGTCCGTTCAACTTCAACTCGGAATTCTTCAGAGGTTAACGGAAAGATTTGGTCACAGGTCTGACACTTGCGGATCTCAAAGAATGCCTCGCCATCTTCGTGAATTTCACAGGGCAGCAGCAAATCCGAAGGATCATAGCCCAAAGCTTTTCCATCGGAAAACTGCACCACGGCCAGCCGGATATTAAATTGCTGAAAAACGGCTTCCTGGCCCTTCCGATCATCGTAATGACCAATCACGCACACCGGCTGCCCCGTCTTCCGCTCTTTTAGATCTTTCAATGTCCGCTGAGATTCTGTTGCGACAAAAAACGTCTCTGTAGTTGCATCACCAGGTTTTGACATAGGACCTACTTAAAAAATTGCCATAATATCTGGTAGGATGATGATCCTGCAGACCGTTAAAAAATGAACCGTTTAGGGTAGGCTGGAGAACGCTACTGACGGGCGTTTTCCACCTTTTGTTACAGATGAGCTTGTAACATGCCCACAAAAACAGCGTCAAGACGCTCTTCACCCTCATGACACCCAGAAAGAAAAGGACTCATGGCACACATCACCATTTACCAAAAACCCACTTGTTCAACATGCCGCAACGTCATGAAGTTAGTGGAGCAAAGTGGCCAACCATTCACTGCCATTAACTATTATGAAACACCATTCACCAAATCCAAGCTGAAGACGCTCCTGAAAAAAGGGGAGCTTAAAGCCAAAGATGTCATACGATCCAAAGAAGACATCTACAAATCCTTAGGGCTGGCCAAAAGCGACAAGTCAGAAGACGAAATGATCGACATGATGATTCAGCACCCTGATCTCATCCAGCGTCCCTTGGTTGAAAAAGGGGATACCGTGATTTTGGCCCGGCCACCGGAAACGATCCAGACCATTCTGTAAGGTAGTTCAAAAAAGAATAGGGAAAGGAGCCACAGCCGTGTCACTGTGATGCAATAGAGAACCATCAGGAAGTGATCAAAACCTGTCCTGAGCCCTTCGACTCTGCTCAGGACAGGCCTTGTCGAAGGAAGGCCCCCTATTCCACCCGCCCAAACCCAAGGGCGCTAAGACGCCCTATTCCACGGGCAAAGCCGCAGCCACTTTGGCACGCGGAGCGTACAAGCAGTACGTGAGCGCGAACGGCGCGAAGAGCGCCAAGTTTGTGAGCCCGAAGGTGACAAAGCGGCGAGAACGCCGCTGGCGGACTTTTTCAACACTCCCTATCTGCGTTCACTTTCAGTGCCATGGGCTTCCGTGCGGGGGATGCTGGAATCGGCCCGCAGCCATTGGTAAGCCTCTATGATGCGGCGAAGTTCGGGTTCATCGCTCCGGTCGCCATTATTATAATCCGGATGCAGTGCTTTGGCTCGCTGACGGAACGTACGGGTGACGGCCGCCATCGAACTCCCATACTCTAAGCCAAGGGCTTTGTAGGCCTCTTCATGGGAATTGATTTCCCCCTGTGGGGCCATCGGATCGCCGCTAGTTCCGCCACCAGTGGCGGTCTTGAAAAAGTTAAATAAATTGATTTTTCGGCGTCGACGTTTGGGACGTTGGTAGATCTCGCTATCAAAATCTTCGAACCGGTCTTCCACGAATTCCAATCTGGCCTCTAATCGTTGCGCATGCGTGAATTCCTCAATCTCATCAAGCTCTTCTTCAATGATCGCGATCATGTGCTCGATTTCCAACAACCCTTTCTCTACCATTAAATAACTCTCCGCACGTTCCAACATCATGGTATCGATGGCAAAATCGAGGCTTGATTCGGATTTTGCCTTCAATTCGATTATGCGCCGGCGCATGCTGGAAAAGTATCGAGCCCGTGCACGTTCATCAAATGGCATACCAAAGATTCCTCACAACAGTGGGTGTTGGGCAATCAATCGACGCCTCCTCCCATTCAAGCGGGCATTCTAACACAAAGTCCTTTCCCCTTCGTACCGGCCTTCAGACAGCATCGTCAGTGATCCGCCGTTGCCCACAATTCTGTATCAATGGTAGAGTGCGGAGCTTATACAGTGACCGTCATTTAGGTCAAAAACACAACGGCCATCTTTATCCACCTTTTTTCTGTGAGGGAGAAGTAACGTGAGAAGGTTTGTTGGAGTTATAATCGTAACCGGTATGATGATGACCATTTCCTCCACCGCCTTAGCCATTAATCCCACCGGATATGGCCAAGCAGGAGGTGAATTTGACATTCGTGTTCCCCGGGTCCCAGCGGGCGAGAGGGCCGAGGCTAAACAAAACAACCCGCCGTTTGAGGCCACGCCAGAAATTCTAGCAGAAGGCAAGGAAATCTTCATGGGTGTGGGAGGTTGCGTGAGCTGTCATGGTCCGGAAGGGAAAGGGGATGGAGCCGCTGCCTCGATCCTACCGATCCAGCCTCGGAATTTCACGAATCCGAAGTTCAAGAAGTATCGAAAACCCGGTGAATTGATGTGGGTCTTGAAAAATGGAAGCATGGGCCAATCCGGGCGCGTCCCGGGAACAGGCATGCTACCAGTGGTGCAACCCAAAGGATTTATCACAGAAGAACAAGGTTGGAAGGCGTTATTGTATGAACTGAGTTTAGGTGGCAAATAAGAACCCAAGCAACACGGCTACATAAGTCAGAGAAGCCCGTGGGAAACCTTCAAGAGTTCCCACGGGCTTTTTTTATCGAATTTTCCGGGTATGATACCGGTATGATAATTGAAGCAAAACATCTGTAAAGCCCTAACTTTCAGCAGGGGGCAGTTCAAAAAATCACGCTTTTTCACCCGCCCAAACCCAAGTGCGCCAAGACGCCCTTTTCCACGGGCAAGGCCGCAGCCTCTTTGGCGGGCGGAGCCTACATGACGGCTACGTGAGCACGGCAAAGGGCCGAGAACGCCGGTGGCGGACTTTTGGAACAACCCCATGATGTTCGTTGACAGGACTCCCACCCAAGACTAAAATTTTTTCATTCTCCTCGATGTAAATAAGGATACCTTCGTGACCCCTCAATTCGTCCACCTTCACCTTCATACTCACTACAGCTTGCTGGATGGGGCCAATCAGCTCACCCCCTTGCTCAATCAGGTGAAG
>JAYWMS010000232.1:0-4000 GCA_035873215.1 Nitrospirota bacterium
CACTCACATTCATGCAATGGATTCCCATCCGGGTCCGTCATCAATATCCGCCGCCCATCAGCCCGATAAAACACAAGATGACCACTGGGTTGATTCCGCATGGTCACGTTTTCTGTTTTAAATTCCGTGGCGAATCGAAGATTGCCCTTTAAGGTCAGGACGCCGGTTCTAGGCAAAATAGCAGCAACTGATGTGTGGTCGTCAGACATGAGGCACTATAAGGTTGTGAATGGAAAGACAATATCGTGTGAGAGGGGAACGCCTCGTCAGTCGTTTTGACAAGTGATGGCTGTCAGCCAAGGAGAGATCTACTCGCGGATTTGCCCTGAGCCAAAGACGACGTATTTGGCACAGGTGAGATCTTCTAAGCCCATAGGCCCTCGGGCGTGAATGCGGGTGGTGCTGATCCCAATTTCAGCGCCCAGTCCGAATTGATAGCCATCATTCAGGCGGGACGAGGCGTTAACCATCACCGCACTGGCATCAACTTCACGCATAAATCGTAGCGCGCGGTTGTAGTCACTCGTCACAATCACCTCGGTATGTCGTGATCCGTACTGTTGAATGTGCTCCAAGGCTTCATCCATATCTTTGACCACTTTTACGGCTAGGATCAGTTCCAAGAACTCTTGCCCGTAGTCCTCATCCGTCGCCGCTTTTGCTTCCGGAATGAAACTCAGGGTCTTCGGACATCCACGAATCTCTACCTTTGCTTCAGTTAATTGCTGTCCTAACTTTGGAAGCACGTTACGGGCTATCTGTTGATGTACTAGAAGAGTTTCCATGGCATTGCATGTCGACGCCCGTTGAACCTTGGCATTAAAAGAAATGTCATGGGCCATTTGGGGTTCTGCATCGGCATCTATATAGGTGTGGCACACTCCTTTGTCATGTTTAATCACAGGAATGGTCGCATGTTCATTTACTGTGGCCATCAAGGACTCCCCGCCACGTGGAATGATGAGATCGATATATTGGTCCTGTTTTAACAATTCGAGGACAACCTCTCGCTCAGTTCGCTCCACAAAGGTTATCGTGCCCTCAGGAAGCCCGGCCTTTTGGATGGATTCGGACAAGATCGCCGCGATGGCTGTATTGGAATGGATCGCCTCCGACCCACCTCGAAGCACGCACACATTGCCGGATTTCAAGCATAACGCGGCAGCATCAGCTGTCACATTTGGACGCGATTCATAGATCATGCCAATTACTCCAATGGGGACTCGCACACGTCCCACTTTCATCCCATTGGGACGTACTCTCATTCCCAACGATTCCCCAACCGGGTCTCGCAGTTTCGCAATCTCTCGAATACCGGTTGCCATTTCGGTGATTCGTTCAGGCGTCAGCTTAAGGCGATCAGCCATCGCTTCCCGGCCTTCACTTTGGTCAAAGGCTTCCAGGTCCTTTTCGTTTTCCTCTAAAAGGTGCTCCACTGCCTCTTCGAGGCCGTCAGCCATGGCAAGTAACGCTCGATTTTTGATTGCGGCTGTGAGGATTCCTAATTTTGGAGAGGCTGATTTGGCTTTCTTGAGCAATCGGTCAAGATAGGTCGCGGTATCCAGCTCTTCTTCTTCGGGTGTCTCTTCCGAAGTATTCTCCTCGGGAGGACCTTCTTCCAAATCGAGAGGGGTTTGTTCCGTATCGTCACTTTTCTCAAGTGATGGTTCAACTTCCTTATGTATCATCGAAACTATGCTCCTATTTCGTTGAAATACCTAAGATGGGAGTGTATGACAAGAGTAATGAGAATACCTACCGTTTGCGAATTTCGTCAAGATTTTGAAGACAGCTACTGAAGAGTCATCACGTCGCTTAGCACGTCGCACTGGGAGTCAGGGGCACTGAGTATGATTCTGTTGTAAATAAAAGTTTTTCCCTAAGTGAGAATGTCTGGTAAAATAAGACCCTGACTCGGTGTCATGCTGTCTCTAGGTGGGGTCAACCTATGAGTTCTCGACGCGATCATCTAAAAAGCATCCCTCTGTTCGCTGGTCTTACTGATAATGAGCTTGATCTGATTTTGGCCAAAGTCAGGGAACAACGCTATCCAAAAGGGAGCATTGTCTTTTACGAGGGTGATCCCGGCGATTATTTGATGATTATTCTATCCGGGAAAGTCAAAGTCGCCCTGCTAGGAGAAGAAGGCCAAGAAATGATCCTCGCCATACTCGGCCCAGAAAATTTCTTCGGCGAAATGGCCATTATCGATTCTGCCCCGCGATCCGCTACCGTCATGACAACGGAGGCGTGTGAATTTCTTAGCATTGACCAAGTGAGTTTTTCAACGCTCCTTCAGCAACATTCGTCTATTGCCTTAAAAATTCTCAAATATTTATCGACACGACTGCGTGAAGCCGATGAACAAATTCGCGGATTGGCCATGTTTGATATTTATGGGCGAATTGCTCAATGCCTATTACGGCTAGGGCAGTCTCAGGGAAAACGCATCGGCGAAAATCTCGTCATTTCGGATCGCCCTTCTTTTCAGGAATTGGCTCATATGATTGGCTGCACCCGTGAGACTGTGAGCCGAGCCATGAAAATCCTTCAAGAAGATGGATATCTTTCCGTGAATAAAAAGGAGATTACAGTAACACGTCCCTGGCATCGTCAGTCATGATTGACTGCTCCTTTAGGAAGCGACTTAATTTAGGGACAAAAATATCTCAAAGTGATGCGGCCATACCCTCCGCTTGATTTTTCATGGATAATCCTGATAAACAAAGACGCCTTTAACAGGTTGACGTGTTGACCAAGTGACCTGTTTCTCAACCCCCAGACCATTCAGTTCGGTGCCGAGGTAGCTCAGTTGGCAGAGCACAGCCCTGAAAAGGCTGGTGTCGACAGTTCGATTCTGTCCCTCGGCACCATTTCTTTCAATCCCTTCCTTCACTGTTCCCGCGATTGATTCTAATCAGGGTCTGTTGAATATCTCTCTCACCCGGCTCACAAAGGCCCTAGACGAAATCGATACCAGCAGCCGACGGGAATGGTCAAAAAAGCATGCCCTTGCGAAGGCGGTGGGTCCGTCCTGTCCTGAGCAGAGTCGAAGGGAAGGCCGCACAGCCAGTTTGACGCGCGGAAGGTACTCACAGTACGTGAGCGCGAACGCCGCGAAGAGCGGCAAGTCTGTGAGCCCGAAGGTCAGGGAAACTGGCGAGAACGCCGCTGGCGGCCCCTTCGACCGGGCTCAGGACATGTTTTTTCAACATTCCCAATCAAATACACTGGTGTATCAGTGAGATACATGACGTATTGTCCGCTCTCTAGCAGGTTATGTATGGTTTCACCAGGTTCGAGGTAGCCTCGAATCTCCTTAATCAGGAGACATGATTTTAGGGAAAAGGTGAATGCCATGGACAATCTACTGGCCGCTCTCGCATACATCCTTATATTTGGTGGAGTCTATGCTCTGGCAGTGTGGTTCGGCCCACGGTACAAATACAGCGGAGTCGTGACATCAGACCCCATACCGAAAACACCAATTCCTGTTGTCCTTGCAGAACCAAAAGTTAACGTCCCAGTCCCACAAGCAAATATAGAAACCTTCTCTGCTGTCATTGCAGAACCAGAACCCAAGGTATCGGTCCCTCACGCTGATGGTAATATAGGCACCCTTCCTATTGTTATTCCAGAAACGGAAGCAAACGTATCGGCCTCACTAGTCAATGTGGATGCCTTTCCTGTTGTGCCTTTTGTCATTCCCAAACCAGAATCCAATGAATCTGCCACACCCTATGAGATAGATACCCCCCTTATTCTGCCACCTACAGATGAATCAGACTCGTTGGAGCAAGAGGCCTTTACCCAAGCAGTCGGGATGCTGAAAAGTAAGGGGATGGAGGGGGAAGCCTTTGACCTTGAACAAGAAATCCACTTTTCCGAGATTATAATGACTCCGCCAAGTATGATAAACGGTGAATTACAGAGATAAGAGGAGCCCTCGTGATTGCCCTGCCCTGAGGGAAGACTCATTGGGGCAAACTGATGAGAGATC
>JAYWMS010000282.1:0-3748 GCA_035873215.1 Nitrospirota bacterium
GTCATGACCGCTCACGAAGTAGGGCATCTCGAATTTGGAACGTATCGTGTAAATCTGCAGATGCTTTCAGAACTTGCACAAAAGGTGAGACAGCGATATGGCCATGGTGATGATGCATCTTTCATCGGCATCTCCAACCTATTCGATTATTATCCGCAGTCAGGTATCATCCGCGACCTTTGGACGATTCTGGAAGATGCGCGAGTGGAGTTTTTACTCCAGCAAGAATATCCGGGGCTTCGAGAAGATTTTGAGGCTCTGGCTAAAGCCACCATCAAAACCAGGTCTCTCTTGCATGGAATGACGGCGCGGGAAATGGTTTTGGATGCCTTGCTGCTGTTATTCGCCAATGAAACGAATGTTCCATCTCTGCAAGAGGAACTGCAACAAGTCGTTGAACAAATCTGGGCACGGGCCAAAACGATTTTGCATGAGGAGGCGACTGCCGAGGAAGTTTTTCCTTTGGCTGATGAGTTGTATCGCATGTTGGAAACCCTCATTGGCACGGTGTCTGTACCCTCACCAGAAGACCCTTCCTCAGGCAGTGAAGACGAACATGATATAGGCGCTGGCCCTCGTGCTGCGGAAGAAACCGCGGGGGCGTATCGGTCCATCACCAACTTGGCCTATCGCGGGGAATTGGATCCCGATTTGGTGCAAGGCGATACGGAAGGGGAGGAAAACAAGACTTCCCTACAACCCGATGAGCGGGGTTTTCACAATGTGGGCGGGGAAGAGGAGGCAAAAAAGAATGCGCCTGATCAGCAACAACCGCTCATGCGTGAAAATGAACAAGGTGCTGCCGATCAGGGTGAGAGGGGTAGTCGTGAAGGGGAATCACAGCTGGAGCAATGGTTAGCAGTTCGGGGAGAAAGCGAGGGTGCCTTTCCTTCGGGAGCAAAATCTGAAGGTACCTATCTCTACCATGAATGGGACGGCATGATCCAAGATTATCGAACGAATTGGTGCCGGGTCTTAGAAAGGCCGAGTCCGGAAGGCAGCACTGATTTTGCACAGGCAACCCTGGAAGCCCATGCTCCTTCTGTTCGGGCGTTGCGCAGGTATTTTGAAACCATTCGTCCGACTGCGTTGCGCAAAGTCCATGGGTATGATCATGGGGATGAGGTAGATCTGGATGCGGCGGTGCGGCATGTCGTGGAGCGTCAGGTAGGGGGCGAGCCGTCGGACCGAATTTACCTTCGACGCGACAGGCGCGATCGGCAAGTCGCGGTCGCTTTCTTAATCGATATGAGCGGATCAACCAGTCGACAGATTGAATCCCAGGAACGACGAGTGATTGATGTGGAAAAAGAAGGGCTTGTGCTCTTGTCCGAAGCGTTGGAAGCCATTGGGGATCAGTATGCCTTGTACGGGTATTCCGGGCAGGGTCGCCATCAGGTAGATTTTCTGGTCATAAAAGATTTTGAAGACACTCATCGCGTTCGAATCGGCCAGCGGATTGAAGCTGTCACTCCGCTGCACCAAAATCGAGATGGCGCCGCCATTCGCCATGCCACATACAAACTGCTCACTTGTCCGGCACGACACCGCTTACTTTTTCTATTAAGTGATGGAAAACCACTGGATGATGGGTATGGTGAGGAATATGCACTGGAGGATACCAAAATGGCTTTACGCGAGGCGCGTCAGCATGGCCTCACGCCGTTTTGTCTGACGATTGATCGTGAGGGCAGCGGATACTTGAAGCGTATGTACGGAGATGTGCAATATCTAGTGCTGGATGACATCAATCAACTTCCAGAACGATTACCCAGAATCTATCAACGATTGACGGCACGGTGACTGAGAAAGTAATGAGGCCTGCGTGAAGAGTAATGGGTAATTTCAAATTAAAGAAAGAACACCGAAAGGGCCTGTTGAATATTTCTCTCACATGGCCCATACATGCCCAAAGCGAAAACGATATCAGTAGCCGAGGGGAATGGTCAAAAGAGTCCGTCCAGTCCAGCCCTGAATACATCGAAGGAAAGGCCGCAGCCAGTTTGGCGCGCGGAGGGTATACTCACAGTACGTGAGCACGGCAAACTGGCGAGAACGCCGCTGGCGACCCCTTCGACCGGGCTCAGGACATGTTTTTTCAACATTCCCAGAAAGGTTAGCTATTCTTCACCCTTTACTCATTACGCATTACGAAAATAAGCTATGACTCATGAATCTCAAGAACGAACCGTGGCCCCCTGGTTGTATAAATTGTTTACCGGCAATCAATATCCCTATATCCGGCGTTTAGCGAAATTCGATAAGAAAGATCGTGTGCGAGGACCCGAAGCTTCGGGGCCGACGGCGCAAGAAATCGATGAGAAGTTTTGGGAAATCTATCCGCAGTGTTCCGTACGCATTTTACAAGAAATCAAATCCGGGATGATCGTGAGCTTTACGGATCTGGGCGCCTATCCGCCAGGGGGATATCAAGAATTGGTGGACACACCGGAAGACTTTCTAGCACGTGAATATGGTCGAAAGAAAATCAAAGTCAATTTTTACTATGGAGAAAACTTTGTCTGCACGATTAATTTTAAGGTTAAGGGTTGGGAGAGTCACGATGATGACTAGGCAGGATGTTGAAAAAGTCCGCCAGCGGCGTTCTCGGCCCATTGTCGTGCTCACGTACTGTAAGCAGTACGCTCCGCTCGCCAAAAGGCCTGCGGCCTTGCTGAGCGGGCCTTTTTGAACATCCTGCCCTGCAACTTGTGGCACTGTTTTTCATAATAAGATAAATGGCTTTTGAGACTTTTTGAGTTCTTCAACTCCCTGATAGGTGTTAAGGGTATGTTTCGCAGGTCCTAAAACAAAAAGGTGTATATATGAGTCGACCGAAAATTACTGTTGTTGGAGCAGGAAATGTGGGTGGGTCAGTGGCTCAGCGTTTAGCAGAGAAAAACTGCTATGACATTGCAATCGTGGATATCGTGGAGGGCTTACCTCAAGGGAAGGCGTTGGACCTGGCCCAGGCGGGCGTGGTGTGTGGGTATGACTCTCAGGTGGTGGGAACGAATAGCTATGAGGAAACCGCCGGGTCCTCGGTAGTGGTCATTACGTCAGGCATCGCCAGAAAACCGGGTATGAGTCGGTCTGAGCTATTGGAGACGAACACGAAAATTGTTCGCTCTGTGGTTGAAGAAGTCTGCAAGCAATCACCTCAAGCGATTCTGGTTATCGTGGCCAATCCGTTGGATGCGATGACCCATGTCGCACATCGCGTCAGTGGCTTTCCAAAAGAACGGGTGGTGGGAATGGCCGGGGTCTTGGACTCGGCACGCTTTTGTACGTTCATTGCTCAAGAACTCAAGGTGTCGGTGCAAAACGTTCAGGCAATGGTCTTGGGCGGGCATGGCGATGCCATGGTGCCACTCGTTCGTTATACCACCGTGAGCGGGCGTCCCATCACACAATGTCTGTCCTCAACGCGGTTGGAGGCATTGGTCAAACGAACTCGCGAAGGCGGTGCTGAGATTGTGAATCTGCTAAAGAAGGGCAGCGCGTTTTTTGCTCCTGCAGCATCGGCAGTTGAAATGGTTGAAGCCATCATGAAGGATGAAGGCAAGGTGCTGCCCTGCGCGGCCTTGTGTGAAGGCGAGTACGGATTGAAGAATTTGTACATGGGAGTCCCCGTGCGACTCGGCCAGGGTGGTGTGACCGGTATTATCGAGTATGAGCTAACCACCGAGGAACAAAATGCCCTCCAAGCATCAGCCAAAGGAGTGCAGGAATTGTGCGATGAGGTAGA
>JAYWMS010000409.1:0-23245 GCA_035873215.1 Nitrospirota bacterium
ATACCGAAAGGCGCGTTCGCCATACTTCCAAGCTTCCCGCCAGTGAACAGAACTCAGCCCGACGAGAAACGTGTGCTCGGGATAGGGTTCGAGTAACCTGCAGAGAAGATCATTGGAACTCGTCAAGCGGTGTTCCAGCGCATGTTCCTTGGGCGCATAGTGGTAGAGACCTGGAGGGAGTGGCAAATCGGGTGTTTGGCGGATGAGAAGATATCCCTCTGTGGGATGAAGATTTCCGCTCGAAGGATTGCTGCGGAGCGCCCAACGGTTGCCGCCATATTCTTTCCAAGCGGTAATCGAGAGGGCATACTCAAAGAAACGTGACAGGCTGTTAAGGGTAAGGGGTTGGGCTGAAATGGCTGGAGGTTGAAAAAGATCCGCATAACAAGGTGATCGGGGTTCATCCGAATCAGTGAGAATGGGAAGCTGAACCAGTGCCGCCCCTTCATACCGCCGAAAGGGATCGGGCTGATTGCCCCAATCCATGTAGCCTAGTGCACGAGCATACCGATTGAAATTGTGTTTGGTTTGTTGATGATACTGTTTGACGATTTCAAGAGGATCCATGGTCTGGTGATTGTACCGACCATAGGGATGCCTGACAAAGGAAGGGGAATCGTAAGCAGTGATCAGTGATGCGTCATGAGTGATGAGGAGAGAGTTCTGAATCAACAGGTGAAAGAAGTTTTTTTCTCATCACTCTTCCCTCCTGCCGCTACACGTCGAGGTTGTCGGCAAGCGTGGCATTCGCCATCAAAAACTCGTAGCGGGCTTCGGTACGTTTTCCCATGAGGTCCCGAAATGTACGGTCGGTGTGCAGTTCGTCCTGGAGTTCGACTTTGAGGAGTTGTCGCGTGGCAGGATTGAGTGTCGTTTCTTTGAGTTGTTGGGGGAACATTTCTCCCAGGCCTTTAAAGCGGCTGATTGTGGGTTTGGCGTTACTCCGGGCATCCGCCAGAACGCGCTCCTTTTCTTCGTCGGAGCCAGCCCATCGTACGTCCTTCCCAATGTCAATGCGATACAAGGGCGGTTGTGCGATATAGATGTGACCGTGTTTAATTAACTCGGGGAGATGCCGGAAGAAAAAAGTCAGCAGGAGGGTGCTGATGTGGTACCCATCGATGTCGGCATCCATGAGCAATATAATTTTGTGATAGCGTAATCGCTTCAGATCGAAGTCCTTACCAATACCACAGCCCAGGACCTTGACAAGATCAGCAATTTCCTTATTCTCGACAACTTTTCCGAGGGTGAGTTCTTCGGTGTTGAGGACTTTCCCACGAATTGGAAAAATGGCCTGCGTTTTGAGATCGCGTCCTTGTTTCGCGGTACCGCCGGCAGAGTCACCTTCGACGATAAACAGTTCGCTGATGGCGGGATCGGTGGTTTGGCAGTCCGTCAGCTTGCCTGGAAGATTTAGGCGATGACTGATGGCGGATTTGCGCATGACGGATTTCGATGCTTCGCGTGACGCTTCGCGTGCCCGAGCTGCAAGGATCATCCGTCCGACTAAGGTTTCAGCGATGGTTTTATTTTGATTTAAAAATGTTTCGAGTGCGGGCCGGATCGCATTGTCGACCAATCCTTGGACTTCCGGGTTATTTAACTTTTCCTTTGTCTGTCCCTGGAACTGAGGATGAAGAATAAGCACACTCAATACGCAGGCGAGTCCTTCACGAATATCCTCAGCTTGGACTGTCAGCCCCTTGGGGGTGAGGTTGTGCGTGTCCATGTAATTCCGGACCGCTTTGACAATTCCGCTTCGCAACCCGAATTCGTGTGTGCCGCCGCTGATCGTCGCCACTCCATTCACATAGCTGCGCACAAATTCGGCTGGTTCGTCGGTCCATTGTAGGGCCACTTCCATCCCGAATTCCTCAACCGATTCCGTCGGCTTTCCACGATCCTGCAATTTTCGGTCGAGATAAAACACAAAATCTGCCGTGGGTTTTTTCCCACGCTCGCTGACCAGTTTCGTCAGATATTCTTGAATGCCTTGTTCATGGACAAAATGGTGTGTCTCTCCTGAACTCCCATCCTTGAATGAAATCTTGAGACCTTTGTGGAGGTACGATTTGGCTTCAAGGGTGTCCTTGAGAACCTGAGGATCAAACGTTGTATTCTTTCCAAATATTGCGGGATCGGGAGAAAAGTACACGGAGGTTCCTGTGCCACGAACGGCTCCCCCTTTTTTGACCGGGCCCTGTGGTTTCCCAGCCTGATAGGATTGTTTCCATTCGTGGCCGTCGCGTTTGACCGTGACCTCAAGATGCCGGGACAGGGCATTCACGACGGAAGCGCCGACCCCATGCAAGCCACCGGAATGTATGTAGCTACCGGTTTCAAATTTGCCGCCGGCATGCAACGTAGTCATGATAATTTCGAGGGCGGATTTTTTGTGTTTGGGATGAGAGCCGGTGGGAATGCCCCGACCGTTGTCGGTGATCCGAATGCCGTCACGGCGCTTATCCAATTCCACGGTAATGGTGGTGGCAAAGCCATTGATGACTTCATCAATGGAATTATCCAACACTTCCCCCACCAAGTGGTGGAGACCGTTTTTATCCGTCCCGCCAATGTACATGGCCGGGCGTTTACGAACGGGTTCGATGCCTTCGAGAACGACTATATCACTGGCGTCATATTTCTTGGCCATGTGCATCCTCAAAATTTAACGAATATAAGAATGGCATTTCTTCTGTTCACGGTTCCTGAGTGATATCCGGCAGCACGATTTCTGATGGTTCGAAGCCTGATAACACCCCTCGTTTAATCATGGCATGGCCTTTGCCGCCCCGAGTAACCGGTTGGTACTTCTTGGTTGAAATCGGGAGCTTGCTGCCGTCTGGTTTGAAGACAATTAAATGATCATCCTTTTTGGGCAACAGCCGCGCCGTGAAGAGTCTATCGCCTGCGTCTACTTTCATAACCGTTACGCCGCGGCCGGGTCCGGACAGGGCGCCGATTTCCTGAGCTTTACATAACAACACTCGACCGCGTTGTGAGACCACTGCCAGGATCGGCGTTTTTGATTTAGCGCTCAAGATTTCCACCCCGATGACATCTTCCCCATCACGTAGTTTCATGAATTTGCGTCCAAGTCGAGTCGAGGGCTCTTTGAAAGGCGAGAGGTCAAACCTGACTCCCATTCCTGCAGAAGACACCCCGATGGCTTGGCCTAACGAAAGGGAGTCATTCGTGCCGGCTTTGGGTCCATCGAATAGAGGCAAGACCGGCGCCAATGGTTTGGTTGAGAGGTGCTCAATGGAAATGATGCGTGGGTCAAAGCTCAATGCTGTCACTACCCGTTCACCGTCCTTCAGCTTGAACAGTTTTTGTGCTGGATCGCCATGCCCGCTTCGTGCAGGGGGAATATCACCAATACGGATGGTATAGGCGCTCCCTAAACTTGAGAAGAACACGACTGTATCGAGGGTGCTTCCTACCATGGCCGTGAGCAATTGATCGCCCTCCCGAAGACGGGTTTTGGACAAATCCTTCACCATCCCCACGCGTCGGATCCATCCGTCGGTAGATAGCGTGATGACGGCATCTTCTTTGACGATGTAGGCTTCAGGATCGAATTCGATTTCTTCCGTTTGGCGACGGCCAATTTTCGTGCGGCGTTTATCTCCGTATGCTTTGGTGACTTCCTGTAATTCCTGCCTCACAACATTCCACAACTTGGCTTTCGATCCAAGCAGTGTTTCTAGTTGTTTGGCTTGGCTGCGTTTGTCCGCTAACTCGTCAAGCATCTTTTTGATTTCGGTCCTTGAGAGTTTATAGATCGGTGTTTCTAAAATGGCATTCGTTTGAGCATCATCGAGTCGAAAGCGAGCTTTGATTTTTTCCGCGGAATCGGCCTTTCCGTCACTCTGGCGAATGATCTTGAGTACTTGATCCAAAGCGTCGAAGATGGTTTTAAATCCCGCGAGAATATGGATGCGTTGTTCGAGTATTCGTAGATCATAGGAAAAGCGACGCTTGACGGTTTCAAAACGAAAGTCGATGAACTGTTCCAGGATGTCTTTGAGGTGTAAACATTGAGGCCGAGAGGTCGTCTCTGTTGCAGGAATGAGACAGGTCAAATTCACGGAAAAATTATTCTGCAATGGGGTGTGCTTAAATAGGTACGCCATGGCAAGTTGAGGATCGGCATCCTTTTGGAGTTCCAGGAGGATGCGCACATCGGTCGTCGATTCATCCCGTACGTCAAGTAGTTGTGGGACTTTTCTGGCGACGATGAGGTCCCCGATCTGTTCGAGGACCGTGGACTTATCCACTGCAAATGGAATGGATGTAATCATGATTTCCGATGTGCCTGGGGCTTTCTGCTCCACACTGAATTCGCCACGCAATCGTATGGAACCTTGACCCGTCTCGTAAATCTCCCGCAGTTCGGAGCGACTATTGAGGATTTCTCCGCCTGTGGGGAAGTCCGGTCCTTTGATTGATTTCAAGAGATCGGAAATCGAACAATTTCGATCGTTAATCAACGCAATCGCCCCTTCTACGATTTCCCCAAGATTGTGGGGAGGGATATTCGTGGCCATCCCCACGGCAATACCGGTTGATCCATTCACCAATAAATTGGGATAGCGAGCGGGGAGGACGAGTGGTTCTTCATCCTTGCCGTCATAATTGGGTTGAAAATTTACGGTGTCCTTGTTGAGTTCGTTTAAGAGTTCAAGAGCAATAGGCGTCAGCTTGGCTTCGGTGTACCGGTAGGCCGCCGGTGGGTCACCATCCAGGCTGCCGAAGTTCCCATGTCCATCAACGAGTGGGGCACGGAGTGACCACCACTGTGCCATCCTGGCCATCGCATCGTAGACTGCCGAATCGCCGTGTGGATGCCACTCTCCTATCACGGATCCCACTACCTTGGCACTCTTGATGGGCGGACGTTCCGGCAGGAGTCGGTGATTGTGGAACATTGAGAACAAGATGCGTCGCTGAACGGGTTTCAGCCCATCACGCACATCGGGCAATGCCCGTGAGGTGATGACAGATAACGCGTAATTGAGGTAGCGTTGACGAGCCGTTTCGTCGAGCGGAACGGTGGTGATGGAATCTCGTCTTGTGTTGTCCGTGGATGCAGCAGATCGTTTTGAGCGTGCCATTACCGAAAAGCCTATAGTCCTGGAGGAGGGGGCGGAAATTGCGGCCTTGGGCTAACAGATCTTCTTGTGCCAAAGGGATCGGCCGGGTCCAGTGGTCTCACTGGAATCGCGGTTTGAGATAATGCGGTTGCCGGATCAATGGGATCGTGTTTTCGTAACCGATCGCTGATCCGCGTTAGAACCCACTTGGGGTCCCACCATTCAATGGGGTTGATCTGCACGCCATGCAACAAAAGACTGAAGTGAAGATGATCTCCTGCCGCCAATCCGGTCATGCCTGATCGCCCAATCATTTGTCCTTTCAAGACCTTATCCCCCTTTTTCGCTTCCAATGAAGAGAGGTGGCCATACAGGGATTGCAGACCGTAACCGTGATCGATCACGATAGTGTTGCCATAAATCCCGAAATATTCGGATAACACAACAAGGCCGTCGTTGGCCGCTTCAACAGGATATTGTTTGGTGACGGCCAGATCAAATCCTAGGTGATCTTGTGTGTCGATGACTTTGCCCCGATAGGTGTATTTGCGATGGTCGGCAAATGCAGCTTGGACCTGCGAATTGGAGAGCTGCAGAAAACCGCCTTTCCATAAAAACCCTGCGTGAGAAGTGGCGGCCAGGGCCTTGAGCTGTTCCGCGTTCTTCTTTCGTAAGGAGTTGTTCACCTGCAAGAAGTTTCGCAGAGGGTCGTGAGCATCGGTCAGTTCGGTAGTTTGAGAAATAATAGGCATTATCGTTCGCTCGATAAAGCGATCGCTAATGTTTATTTTTCTGGTCCGCCATTTCTTTCGCTTGATCGAAACGTTAATAGTTTGAATTCCCTGATTGCCCAGACCGTCATCAGCGACGAGCTGTACCGGTGTCCTGATGGGAAGATTGTGAGAAAACGCGATCAGCGAGAAGGAATTATAGGGTTCGTCCGGAGATGGATAGCCGGGGAAAAAAGCCTCACCAATCTGGACTCCATACCGGGTGGCATCGCTGGAAACACGATAAAAGACGACTCCCGCTCCACCGAGAGTAATGGGCAAAGGGAGCGATAGCACTTCAATCGTTGGGGGATCAAACTTGACGGAAAACTCTTGCTCTAGTTTTGCCCAATTGCCCTCGAAGAACCCACTCCAAGAATAATCCCGTGCGGAGATCACCAGCGTGGCTGGTCCGTGCCGTTTGGGGATCGAGTCATCGCCAAAGGGAAACATGTTGAAATCAAATGTATGTTCCATGCCCCCGTCTATCGAGAGGGCACCATGTGAGGGGAACTGTTGATCGGCCAAGTGATAGGTTGCGAGGTTTTGCACGATACGGATTGAAACATTCTGTATACCGGTTTGGTTGTCTTCAATGTGAATGGCAAGAGGCGTGGCGGGCCCCACCATGCTGAACGGTTTGGTGAGAGTTATCTGTGGTCGGCGGTCGTCGCCCCATCGGTTAAAACCCACCAATCCCAGGTATATGGCAAGGGCAGCCAGTGCGAGCAGATAAAGCAGGATTTTTTTGTTCACGTATTAGGGGAATAACAAGATAAATGAGTTCCGTCAACTGGAAAAGGACCCCGCCCTGTTTTTCTCAAAGTCACGACTCTTCTGCGTCTGATCCTGTAGAGCACAGGTGGAGCTAGGTAAGAGTTTGAGGGTCCAGCGTGGGAACAATTTTTCCTTGACAGATCGTAGACAATCTCCTAGCCTTCGTCCCCTGCCACTATGCTAGCCCAAAGTATAGCAGCCAAATATCTTTATAGAATTTCTTACAATCATTTCCGTCTTGACATATGAAGGGTATCAGGGACAATGGGCTATCATTTGGCAAGGTGTATAGTTCTGCCATGTGTCAGCACACGTTGATGCCATACCATAGTGGATCATGCCGTGAATGCATGAGTCCCCCTCGATTTAGATTTAGCAAATTGGAGCGTATGTGGGATTACCCGGAGAAATTCTAGGCTGGTTCTCGAGCGATTTAGCCATCGATCTGGGGACAGCCACGACACTTGTCTATGTCCGCGGTCGAGGGATTATTCTGCATGAACCCTCAGTCGTGGCGATTGAAAAACAGTCGAACACGGTCTTGGCCGTAGGTATCGAAGCCAAACGCATGGTCGGGCGCACCCCTGGCAATATTGTCGCGATTCGACCTATCAAAGAAGGGGTGATTGCCGACTTTGCGATAACCGAAAAGATGCTGAAGTACTTTATTACGAAGGCGCATAATCGAAATTCCTTTGTGCGGCCTCGTTGTATCATTGGCGTCCCTTCACGCATCACGGAAGTCGAACAGCGGGCCGTGAGAGAATCGGCGACGCATGCTGGAGCCCGAGAGGTCTATCTCATCGAAGAGCCCGTCGCCGCGGCTATCGGTGCCGGTCTTCCGATCACTGAACCTTCGGGCAATATGGTCGTCGACATAGGCGGCGGAACGACGGACATTGCCGTGATCTCGCTTGGCGGTATTGTGTGCAGTGAGTCTGTGAAAGTGGCGGGTGATCAGATGGATGACGCAATTATGAGCTACGTAAAGCGTCGCTATAATCTGCTTATCGGTGATCACATGGCGGAAAAAGTCAAGATAGAAGTGGGTTCTGCCTATCCGTTGGAAGAACGCAAAACGATGATGGTGAAGGGGCGCGATATGATATCAGGCATACCTCGGACGGTCGTCGTGAATGATGCCGAAATCCGGGAAGCCTTGGAAGAACCCATCCATGCTATTGTGAATGCCTTACGCACGTCTTTGGAAAATACACCTCCGGAATTGGCTGGTGATATCATTGACCGTGGAGTAGTGATCACAGGTGGTGGGTCAATGCTTCCTGGATTAGCCACACGCTTTCAGGAAGAGACCAATTTACCCATTATCACGGTAGATGACCCTCTGACGTCTGTCGTGCTTGGGGTGGGTAAAGTTTTGGATGAAATTGAATTGTTTAAAAAGATTTCCCTGCTCTCAGCGGAACGCGATTCAGGTTATTAATCTCTCAGCTAGCTCTTTTCCGGTTGCTCGAAGGGTTCCTACCGCGTTCGAGATGGTGTGGTGATTTTATAGATTCCACCGCCATGGTCCACCACAAATAATTCCCCTTCCTTATCTTCTCCAAATGACGATATGTGTAACCCTGTATTTAAAAGCACGTCAATGTGCGTGTCCACGAGTCTCATGATTTCTCCACTACAGAAATCGGCAAAGACGTATTGCCCGCTTAGGCCCGGAACTTCATGTCCTCTATAAACATAGCCTCCGGTGATTGAACAGCGGGGAGAGGCATTTTTATATTCGGCGAGGGGCAATGCGAGGTCTAGTGGGGAGCAATTGGTGGAAGGTTTGAAACAGTGTAAGCCCTCCATCAGGCGCCATCCGTAATTCTTTCCACGCTCGACACGATCAATTTCTTCCCATTGATTTTGACCGACATCCCCGACCCATAGTTCTCCTGATTGGCGATCGAAAGAAAATCTCCACGGATTTCGAAAGCCCAGGGCGTAAATGGCTTGTCCCTGAGCCTCCTTTGCAAAGGGATTGTCATCTGGGATGGTAAAGGGTGATCCCTGGTCAATATCGATGCGCAGCATTTTTCCAAGGAGTTCCCTTGGGTTTTGTCCGCGGTTGCCGGGATCCCCTCCGGCTCCCCCATCCCCCATTCCAATGTACAGAAAACCATCTGGTCCAAATGCAATCATGCCGCCGTTGTGATTCCCGTAGGGCTGAGGAATAACGAGTAAAATGTGCTCTCCAGAAGATGAGGCGGAAAGCGGATTGGTTGAAACCGTAAATTCGGAAACAACCGTGGCTCCGTCCCGAGCCCTAGTATAGTTCACAAAAAATCGTCCATTGCTCTTATACTGCGGATGAAAAGCCAATCCCAAGAGCCCGCGTTCTCCCCCAAAGCCGACTTTCTCAGAAATATCGAGGAAGGCATGAGGGAGTAGTATCCCTTTGTCGATGATGCGAATACGGCCCCGTTGTTCGACGACATATAGTCGTTGGGCATCCCTTCCGGTCACGGTCAAAAATACGGGTTGCTCCAAGCTGTCCGTGATGATGGGATTGAGCTGGATAGTAGGGCTTGAGAGTGAAGGCTTGATCCCGAGGGCCAATGCTGGCCGTGCCCAATGAGGGAACCCAGTAAACACAAGGACCATACTCATGATGATAATCAGCGAAATAAGATTCCCCATGCGGAGACGCCTGAACGGTAGATGGAAAGGTAACTTGTTTGTGAACTGAGGAGCGTGCCAAGCTATTTTTGCCAAGCCGCTAACCCAGGAGCGGTTTCCTGGAGAAATAATGATGAAAGGGATTGCGAATAAATTCATTGTCTTGTTATAAATGGGGTCGTAACTTTTTAAAGTGTGAGGAGACTCATGGTTCTTAAGTTTGAAAATGATCCGCTGGATTCAGAGCATGCTGGTGGTCATTATTACCACGTTTGTCAGGGGCGTATCCAGGACACTGAATTGATGATTCCACCACCGGACAAGCCCTATGAATGTCCCGTGTGTGAAATCGACTTGGAGACAGAAGATTTTCTCCTAGCCCAGCAGCGCGGGTGGTCCTAACAAACAAGTTGTCGGTAATGGTAGGCCTGCCGTCAGACTTCGAGTAGTCAATGGAAAAGAATTATTCCCGAACGTGATAAGGAGCGTATAGGGCCATGTCCACAAGCCAAGACCGCAAGTTGGTGTCAGTCATGCGAGGCAAGATGATGCTTTGTGATGCCTGCTACCAAGAAGTGCTTGATGAAAAACTGGTGGATGATCGGAACTATGTAGAAGATCATGAAGCCTTGTTTGATACAATATGCCCTGGCTGTGAAGATCTTAACCGTCCATTGGTGGACGATATGCTGGGCAGTTCGGAATAACCCCGTCTTGATGGTTGACTAAATTCCAAGCCTAGTAGTCAGGTGACCGTGTATCTGCTAGAGTATCGCCTGCCTCGAAACCTTAATGTTGTCCCACCTTATCACGTCGAAATCTTAGGCTAGGAGAAGGAGACTCCCATGGCCATATGGCCCTGCCATCGACTGAATGCGCAATTCGCTTTACTTTTTTCAGCACTTTTTTTTGTCATCGTTTCTCAAGTTGATGCCGGGGGGCCGGCTTCAAGGCAAGATGTTCAATCCGAGTACGTCAATGCAGCATTAGAAGAGTCATCGACTGTTTCGGGGGATTTTCGTTTTGTCCTTCCAAAACCGACGGTGCGATCGGAGATACCGTACTATTCTGTCGATCATCCGGAGCGTGAGGCTCCTGTTTATGAAGAGGTTATTGATCCTCCGATTCACGAGTTCATTTCGTCAGGAAGCACGCAACCGGTTTCTGAAGAAGAGGGCATTCTCCTATTAGCTGAAACCGTGGTTGAAGGCAGCTTCGTTGATCCATTTGAAGAGCCGAATGTTGAAAAACGAACCATGGTGCAGTTGTTGGAAGAAACCGGAGAAGATGATAATTTCGTAGACCCATTTGAAGAGCCTTCCGAAACCCATGTATCCGAAGACCTGCGCGACCCTTGGGAATCGTTTAATTCCAGCATGTTTAACTTTAATTACAAGGTTGATCGGTATGTGATGAAGCCTGTCGCGCAAGGGTACAATTTTTTCATTCCGCCTGATGTGCAGAATAGCCTGGGTAATGCTTTTTCGAACATGGCCTTTGCCCCGCGATTCTTAAACAATGTATTTCAAGGGAAATTCAAGCGAGCAGGAAAGGAAACGGGACGGTTTTTAATTAATACCATCATTGGCATCGGTGGGTTTTTTGATGTGGCTAAATATGTGTTTGATCTCGAAGCCCCGACGACTGAGGATGTAGGTCAAACGTTGGCTGTCAGCGGAGTGAATTCAGGTCCTTATCTTATTCTTCCCTTCTTTCCTCCAACGACGGTGAGAGATGCAGTTGGATTTGTTGGCGACAGCATCCTTAATCCCATAAATTATTTCATTCCGTTCATTCCCAACCTCGGTCTGAATGTGGAACAACGAATCAACGATCGTTCGATTAATTTGGAAACGTTTGAAGGGTTGGAAGAGTCGACGGTCGATTTGTATGGAGCTGTTCGGTCAGCGTATTTTGAACGGCGGGCACAACAGATTCGAGAATAATTTTGGACGGAAACTTACAGCCTTGCAATCGAAAAAAGATACGTGTCTAACCCTGCGAAATGCATTCTGACCCTTATGTGCATGCTCGCTTCGTGAGAGAGGAGTAACTTTGGTATTAGTCCATGGTACATGCCCCTGGTCCTCGAGGATCCCCGCACGTTCCACAACTCCCTCCCTCATCTGCAAAGTTAAACTTCTCTCCTCCACCTGACACTGCAAACGCAGACAGCTGTTTTTGCAAATTTTGTGTTCGACATTTTGGGCATTCAGGGATGGTGGAACCCTGGACAATCAGTTCAAAATGGTGCGAACATTCACTGCAAATGTATTCGTACAGTGGCATAATTTTTTATCCCCCAATTTCAGCGGTCTCTTGAGGGACTGATGAAAAAGTCCGCCAGCGGTGTTCTCGGCCCTTTGCCGTGCTAAGTAGGCTCCGCTCGCCAAAGAGCCTGCGGTCTTGCTGGACGGGCCTTTTTGAACAGCCCCTCTTCCCATTTACCCTGTTGGGCAATTTAGAAAGTGTTGCCAATGTTGAAAAATATATGAATTCTTCCACGGCCCCCCTTACTATAGAAAAACCGATCTGGGGTTGACAAGAGTGCCTTTCGGGCATGAAGCATTAAACAAGATAATAATGAAGGGCCTATTGAATGTTTATCTTACGGGCCCAAGGCGAAACCGATATCAGCAGACAACGGGAATGGTTAAAAAAGTCCGTTATTTCACCCGCCCAAACCCAAGGGCGCCAAGACGCCCTTTTCCACGGGCAAGGCCGCAGCCATTTTGACGCGCGGAGCGTACTCTCAGTACGTGAGCGCGAACGCCGCGAAGAGCGGCAAGTCTGTGAGCCCGAAGGTCAGGCAAACTGGCGAGAACGCTGCTAGGGGCTTTTTTCAACATTCCCATGATAGAAAGGGCAGGTAGCATGCATCAAGAAGATAAAACATTTAATCTTCGTTTTAGTTTGGAAGCGAAGTTTCCCGAAAGTTATGATGGTGACGATGACAACTTCGCATGGCTCAATGATTGGGAAGCCAGGATCAAACCAGATCTTGTGAAGATGATTTTTTCTGAGTTAAGAAAATACCCCTCCTGGTCAGCCCATGTGCGAAACAGGGGCATGTCAGCAGCTGATGAAGTGGAGATTGCCTTGGTTAAATATGTCCCACAGGAAGAACTCGACTAGGAGTCTGTCCGAGATTAGCGATCGTCACGAGGTTGCGCTGGTTTGAGGCAGATTTTTCGATCGTTTGAGGCGAATAGTGGTGACTATTTAACGAAAAGGATGGGAAAATATGGCCAAATCCTGTGCAATTGGGGTAGATCAGTCTAATCTTGGACAGGCTCCTAGCGTGATTTATCAGGATTCCCTCCAGATAAAAAGCTGGTTAGCAGGGTGGATTCCGCCTGCTTCCATAGCGGTTGTCATCGGTACAATTCTTCTCGGCGATCCTACACAGCATGCTGTCGCTCAAAACCTGGTGATGACGCCTGTGTTACCTGTCCATGTCGGGAAACATCCCGAAGGTCTCGCCGTAGGCGATTTCAACAAAGATGGCCATTTCGACATCGCGACCGCCAATAGTGATTCCGATGATGTGACCATCCTGCTGGGGAATGGGAATGGGACGTTCCGGGCGGGTGTGTCCTTTGGGGTAGGGAAAAGCCCGTTGTTTCTCACTGCGGGTTTTGTGAATCAAGACGAAATCCTTGACCTGGTCGTAGCGGAAACCGGGGCGGATGGCTTGGTTGTTTTGTTGGGAAAGGGGGATGGATTGTTTCACTCTCCCGTGTCCTATCCATCAGGCAAGGGTCCGACGTTTATTGCAATTGCTGATATCGATGGCGATCGTGACTTGGATTTGGTTGCGGTCAATAGCGGCCGGTTTGGCAATTACCCTCCCTTTAGTCTCTCGGTCTTGCTAAACCAGGGGGATGGTCGCTTTGGTGCTGCCAGGACCATAGCGGAAAATGGCCACGAAGGCCTGTTTCCAACTGGGGTGTCGCTCGCAGATCGTAATGGTGATGGGCTACCTGATTTAGCGGTGACCTGGAGTCAGCCGAGTTGGCGAACACCTGCTGGTGTTGTAAGGGTGTTTGTCAATCGGGGCAAGGGGGCCTTTACCCTTGATCGCGACATTCAGGCCGGCATGACATTGAGTGCATTAACGCAAGCGGATCTTGACAACGATGGACAGGTTGATTTGGTCGCGGCGAGTGTATTCACCGACAGCCTGATGGTCCTTCTCCAATTGGAAAATAATCGGTATACCAAACCTGCACAACTTGGAGTGGGCTTCAGTCCCGTGGCGGTAAGGATTAACGACCTAGATGGCGATGGGCAATTGGATCTGGTAGCGACCAATCGGGCTTCCAATAGTGTTTCCGTACTTTTAGGCATGGGGTATGGGTCGTTTCGAGCTGCTGGGCATTTCAGCGTAGGACTGATGCCGACGGCGTTGGGGGTGCAGGACTTTAATGAAGACGGATTGCCTGATATTGTGACCGTCAATAGCGGATCTGATGATGTGTCTATCTTGTTAAGCGGAAAGACCGGAATTCCATCCCTTACGTTAAGCGCGGAGTCGTTTCATTTCGATCGTCCACCTCGGGATGTTCCGAGCCCAAAATCCCTGACCCTCTCTAATGTGGGTTTGGCCCCGCTCACCATTTCTCGCCTTGTTCTGGAGGGTCCCAATTCAGACTCGTTTGAACTGACTTATGAGGGGTGTGCAGGTAGCACATTGACTACAGGGAAACTTTGTGTGGTCGAAATCCGATTCACGGCACAAGCTCCTGGCACGCACCATGCACAACTCACAATCTGGGACAACGCTCCTGGATCTCCCCGTCTCGTCATATTAAGCGGGACCGTCAAAGGCTAAACAATGGCACTCTGGGTTATGTCAGAGTGGGTCAAATAGTTTAAGAGCTCTTAGTCTTTTCCACCGAAGTGAGAAATCTCAAGATCTGGAGTGTAGCCTTGCTCTCGTTGGAAGAAGCCGATAGGAACACCCCACGATGAGTAACAGGCAATCTCCAGCTCGTCTTTCTGTAGGCATCGATATCGGCGGTACATTTACGGACTTTGTCGTGTACGATGAGGGACAGAATCACGTTCATTCCTTCAAAGTCTTGTCAACTCCTAGTGATCCCGCCCATGCGGTGCTAACGGCCATTGAACGGCTCGCACCTTTCTCACCCACAACCATTGTTCATGGATCAACAGTGGCGACGAACGCCTTGCTCGAACGAAAAGGAGCCTGTACGGCCTTGGTCACCACACGTGGGTTTCGTGATGTGTTGACTATCGGGCGGCAGACTCGCCGCCACCTCTACGATTGGTTCAGTGGTGGAGCGGACCCGCTCATCCCACGTGACCGGTGCGTGGAAGTTGCCGAACGTGTTGATCAACGCGGACAGGTTTTGCAGTCTCTGGACCCTGATGAAGTGCTGAAGGTTGTCACCGCCCTTCAAGAACAACAGGTGGAGACCGTTGCGGTCTCCTTATTGTTTTCGTTTGCGCATCCGCAGCATGAGCAACAATTGGCTCACGCCTTGCGCAAGTCCGGTTTTTTCGTCACGGCTTCACATGAACTGGTACCGGAGTTTCGAGAGTATGAACGCACATCCACGACGGTGATCAATAGCTATGTGTCCCCGGTACTTAACCGGTATATAGGAAAACTCGAGGACCACTTTGGAGCGAATCAATTTCATATCATGCAGTCCAATGGTGGGAGAATTCAGGCTTCCCAAGCGCGACAACAGGGTGTTCGGTGCATTCTTTCTGGCCCGGCGGGAGGTGTGGTGGGTGCTAGGTATGTGGCGAAGCTGGCTGGTTTTCCGCGTCTCATTACCTTTGACATGGGGGGCACGTCTACCGATGTTGCCCTGATAGATGGAGAGATCCCTGTCACATCCGAAGCCAACATTGCGGGCCTTCCGATTCGTGTGCCGGTCATCGACATTCATACAGTGGGGGCCGGCGGTGGGTCACTAGCACATGTCGATAGTGGGGGTGCTCTTCGGGTTGGCCCTGAGAGTGCCGGTGCTGATCCGGGTCCGGTCTGTTATGGCCTGGGCGGAACGGTGCCAACTGTGACTGATGCCAATGTGTTGTTGGGACGTATTCCTGACACAGGACTGTTGGGTGGAACAATGGCATTGGATATCGAGAAAACCGACCAGACCTTGTCACTGTTCGCTCAACAGCTTGACCTGCATCCAAGTGACTCGCTTCGATCACAAGACCGTGCGGCTTTAGGGATTGTAGCTGTTGTCAATGCACAAATGGAACGAGCTATTCGAGTCATTTCGGTGGAACGGGGGTACGACCTGGATGACTACGTGCTGGTTTCCTATGGTGGGGCTGGCGGGCTGCATGCGTGTGAGTTGGCGCGTAGCGTGGGGATTCGTCGTGTCTTGATTCCTTATCTGGCGTCCACGCTCTCAGCTTTTGGAATGCTTACGTCCGATGTGAAATGCGATTGTGTGAAGACGGTCATGCTGAATGGCGATACCCCTTACGAAGAACTTGAACAGGTGATTCGACCACTTATGCACCAAGCCTCCACTGACTTGGCCACCCAAGGAATAGATCTGGCTGATAGCCATGTTTTTGGTGAGCTTGACGTGCGATACCAGGGGCAATCTTTTGAATTGACCGTTCCATTCATTCCCGACTTCCGTGCTACTTTTGAAGCCTTACATGAACAACGCTACGGATATTCGAATGAACTTGCATCACTGGACATCGTGAATGTACGCGTTTGTGCCGTCGGGACGACCAATCCTCCTCCCGTTTCGCGGTATCCAAAAGGAACGATCGACCCTTCTTCGGCATTTATGGTCGAGCGTCGATTGGTCTTATCATCCGGAACGTTGAGGGTTCCACAATATGACCGGGCCAATTTGTATCCGGGGATGGTGATTCCTGGACCGTCCGTGATAATGCAAGATGATACAACCATTTTATTGTTGGAGTCGGATCGAGCAGATATCGATGAATTTGCCAATATTCTGGTTGAGGTGGGGCAGCATTATGAGTAACCCGATTCAGTTGGAAGTATTCAAACACCTGTTCGCTTCAGTGGCTGAGGAGATGGGCGTACGGCTCCAACGGTCGGCCTTTTCACCCAATATTAAGGAACGGTGTGATTTTTCATGTGCAGTGTTTAATCATGAAGGCCAGTTGATCGCCCAAGCCGCGCACATTCCCGTACACCTGGGGGCGATGCCATTGTCCGTACAAGCCTGTTTAGAGAAAATGACGTTCCATCCCGGTGATGTGGCCATCGTGAACGATCCGTTTCAAGGCGGAACGCATTTGCCTGATATCACATTGGTGTCGCCAGTCTTTACCGGTAAAAAAGGGCAAGAGGCATTGCTGGGGTTTGTGGCCAATCGTGCGCACCATTCGGATGTGGGAGGGATGTCGCCGGGCTCAATGCCACTCTCTCAAGAAATTTTTCAGGAGGGAATCATCATTCCACCGTTGAAGTTGGTGGTAGCCGGTCACTTGAATCAGGAACTATGGGATCTTTTTCTGGCGAATGTCCGCACGCCTCAAGAACGGGCTGGAGATCTACATGCACAATTGGCAGCGAATCGAACAGGCATAACCCGTCTACGGGAGATTGTGAGTCGTTATAAGGCTGACGTGGTCATCGAATACATGAGTGAGTTGTTAGCGTACAGCGAGCGTCTTACCCGGCAATTGATTGGCCGATTACCAAATGGCACCTATCGATTTGAAGACTACTTGGATGAGGATGGTGTAGACCCATTCCCGATCAAAATTGCTGTCGCTATCACGATTAAGGATGAGGAGATTTTCGTGGACTTTGATGGTACCGCGCCGCAATGCAAGGGCAGTGTGAATGCCGTCTATGCGATCTCTCTGTCGGCTACCGCGTATGTCATTCGCTGTCTGTTGGGATTGGATATTCCAGCCAATGGGGGGTGTATGGTGCCCATTACCGTTTCGGCGCCCGCTGGAACGGTCGTGAATGCGCAACGCCCGGCAGCGGTAGCAGCTGGAAACGTAGAAACCGCGCAACGCATCGTGGATGTGTTGATGGGGGCATTGGCACAAGCGTGCCCCGAACAAGTGCCAGCAGCGAGTCAAGGTACGATGAATAATGTGACCATTGGCGGGTGGGATTCTGAACGAGAACATCACTTCGCCTATTATGAGACATTGGGTGGCGGTATGGGCGCCGGAAAAGGGTGCCATGGTGCCAGTGGCATCCATTCGCACATGACGAATACCATGAATACGCCGGTGGAAGCCTTGGAGTATGTGTATCCGTTTCGGGTTACGCGTTACGGTCTTCGAGAGGGTGCAGGGGGGGACGGAGTGTTTCACGGCGGGGAGGGCGTCGTACGGGAAATTGAGTTTCTGCAGGAAGCAGAAGTGACATTATTAACTGATCGTCGACGGACAGTACCGTATGGGTTAGCTGGTGGAATGCCAGGGGATCTAGGGCACAATGTGTTGATTCGAGATGGACAGGAGCAGGAGCTTCCTGGCAAAGTGCAGTTTGAGGTGCGTAAAGGTGATCGATTGCGGATTGAGACTCCAGGGGGTGGGGGATATGGAGACTTGAACACACAAAAGCGTTAACAGTAGCCTAGGTATATATAACCTCTTAATTCAAACGTATATTGGGAGTAGAAAGTCATGAAAGAAACTGATCGAGATCGAATTGAGATGTTGTATGAACGATTTCGCGATGTGTGTTTGGTTGAAAAGGAAGTGTGGACCGAGATTTACATGCCTCGTCAGGTTGAAAAAGGTTTGATCATGACGAATGTGCAAGAAAAGTACGAAGTCGTGATCGATGATCCAGAAATTGAGGAAACCTTGGAGGCGAACATCCCGTTGGGTAAGGCTTCGTTGGGTGCCGCCATTCAGGAGTACAAAAGTCACATTAGTTTTGTGAAGCTCTGAATATATACCTCATTTTTCCCTCTTCATTCCACCCAATTCCTCCATCATAGAGCCATCTGTCCTAAACTGCCAGTTGTTCAAGGATAATGCTGTTTTTTCCGAAATATAGAGGTGGACTCCATTCAATTTCCCTTTTAGGCAGAGAGTGGTTTTGGTTGATGGTGTGCTGGAAAAACAAGGTGTATTCACGTGCGTAAAAAGATTGAAATGAAAAAAGCTTGGCCCCCTATCGAGCCCGATGAGCTACGGGGCAGATACGTAGGATTTTGGGCGCGGGTTTGGGCATCCTTTCTCGATAGTGTCCTGATCGTGATGCTCACCTATCCGCTGCTTCTTTTCTCGTACGGTTGGTCCTTTCTGGAATCTCGATCCTTGCTGGAAGGTCCGGTTCATCTGGTGTTGTCCTGGATGTTCCCTGCTGCTGCCATTGTGATGTTCTGGATTGCTCGATCAGCGACTCCGGGGAAAATGGCTATTAGTGCCAGGATTGTCGATGCGACGACGGGGGGAAAACCGACCGCGAAGCAGTTGTTGAAGCGCTATGCTGGTTATTACTTGTCTGCCTTCCCGCTTGGTTGGGGGTTCCTCCACGTGGCATTTGATCCCAGAAAACAAAGCTGGCATGACAAATTGTCAGGAACGGTAGTAGTGTACCGGTCGGTGGAACAAGATCCACCACACTCCCCTGTGCCTCCTTCTGTGTTCCCTACGGTGGAGCCTTCTGCATGGGAAAGGGAAGGACAATCGTTTCTTGCTCATCCCCAACCCTAACTCAGTGCTTCCTCCCTACGTATTGCACCATTTCAACTGCTGTGAAGGCGTCCTCGTGAGTTTGCGATTTCCACAGTCGCGACCAGTGGGGTTGGTCGGGAACTTTCCGGCTTGGTCTGTGGGGACCCTGTTTTTCTTTTTCATGTCCCTTTGGTGCATGCCAGTTGTGGTCGAGGCCGAGTGGTCGAGTGGAGCGGTTTCAAAACAGGCCGAACTGGATTTTGCCAAAGGGCAACGATGGTATTGGGGAGATGAGGGTACGAAGGATTTCAAACAAGCCTATGGTTGGTTTGAAAGAGCCGCTAGGAAGGGGCACCCACGAGCGCTCGCGATGATTGCCGACATGTGCGTCACAGGTTTGGGCACGTCATTTAATCCTGAAAATGGATTTGACTATGCAAAGCGATCGGCTAAAAAACATGATGTCTTCGGTACATACCTGTTGGGGAAATTTTATTTTTGGGGATGGGGCACGGACCGCGACGTCGAATACGGTGGAAAGATCTTCTCACAGGTTTTCCCCCACATCGAGGAGGCTGCAGAACAGGGGGACCGACTGGCGCAATTTGGTTTGGGGTGGATCTACTACCACTTGAGTGATGAAACAAAAGATTATCAAAAAGCCTATGCTTGGTACGAAAAGTCAGCAACCAGTGGTTATGCCGTGGCTGAGAATAATCTTGGAGTATTATACGGAAATGGCCATGGTGTACGAAATAATGTGGTGCAGGAGTTGTTCTGGTATCGGAAGGCTGCCGAGCAGGGATATGCCAAATCGCAGATAAATCTGGCGCGTGAATTGCGGGGCACCGAGGATTATTCTGGCCAGTTTCGATGGACACGTGCCGCTGCGGAGCAGCAGTATCCTCATGGTCTCTATAGAATGGGGTATCTGTATGAACATGGTGAAGGAGTGAAACAGGATCTTCACCAAGCATCGTCATGGTACCTAAAGGCTGCAAATTTTGGGTATCGACTAGCTGAATATCAACTGGGAAATTTGTATTTTCAAGGGAGAGGTGTTGCCCAGGACTATAAGCAAGCCATGAAATGGTTCAAGCTTTCCGCTGAAAAAGGCTATCCCAAATCGATGTCCCTTGTGGCCCGTCACTACGAAAAGGGGCTGGGGATTCCCGTTGATTATCGTGAGGCTAGAAAATGGTACCGAAAAGGCGCTGAGGCTGGAAACAGCTATTCGCAAGAACACATCGGGTATTTACTTATCAAGGGTTTTGGTGGTGATGTTGATTATGCCGATGCGAGCACGTGGCTACATCAAGCAGCCCAAGGAGGTCGGGAAGGGGCGTATTATGGAATCGGTTTGATTCATGAATATCGGGGCCAGTACTCGGATGCCATTCGATGGTATGTGCTATCAGCTATAAAGGGATACGACTATGGTTTGAGACGCGCGGTATATCTGCTCGTGATGTATCCACTGGTAGCCTTGGGAATCGATAGTCAGCTGCCCAGCCAGTCTTGAACGGAAATGTTGAAATGCCCCCCAGCGACGTCCTCGTTTCTCCGAATACTCAACCGACAAACCCGTATGTTTCGTTCTCTTCGTTGTCTGTGACTTGGCCCGTGGAATGGGGGGCCTTGGCGTCCATGGGTTTGGGCGGGTGAAATTGGCGGTTTTCTTTAAACAATCCTTATTTTTTTACATTTTCCAAGCATTGCTGCAGTTAGGACCTTTAAGAAATTTTTTAGGGATTCAGAATATCTCACTTATGAATCTGCTGTCCTTTTCTGCTTTATGTTGCCTTTCATTATCAATGAGACTCTCCCGATTGGTTGGGTTCCAAATCTTGATTACAGAGCAGAATGAGTTGTTTCCAGTCGTCCAATGGGAACAATGGTCGATAGGTCGCGTCTTCTTGGCTGGCGAGGTGTTCCAAATTAGTAGTACGGTCTTGTGGAAGGGGATGTGTGGAGAGATATTGCCACAGATGGTCGTTGTCATGATCGGCACGTTGGGTTTGCATGTACTCGAAAAAGCTGAGCATCCCTTTTGGGTTAATGCCAGTCTTTAGAAGCAATTCCATGCCTTTTTGGTCAGCTTCTTCTTCTGCGGCCCGACTATAGGAGAGCGATTGCAGCATGTGGGTGCCTTCCAAGACAAAGGCCATTATGCCTGAGACGTCTCCTGTTAGTGCCCCAATGATGAGTCCCAGTGTCATGTTCTGAACCAGAAGACGCATGCCGTGACGTTGTAGAATATGTTGAATTTCGTGGGCAAGCACACCAGCCAATTCTTCCGGAGTTTCTGTTTTTTCTAACAATCCGCGAAAAATAATAATACTCCCCCCTGGAAGCGCAACAGCATTCATGATCGGTTGATCTACGATCGTCACTTGAAAACTGTGGGGTGTCGGTCCAATTTTCCCGACTAGGGCATCTAACAAAGCGTCTATTTTTTGTTGGATACGATGGTCGGTGCACTGGGTGTTGCCAGGCACTATTTCAGTAAAGAGCGCCTTCCCTAAACTCTGTTCCCATGTGTGAGGAATGAAATAAGTGAGGGGACCTGCTAGGGCTGGAACGCCCTTGGCATAGAGAAGCCAAAGGAGCGGGAGCGCGATGACTCCGGCTCCGAATGTGAGCCAGATTCTATGGGAACGAGTACGAGGATTATGAAAATGTCGGACGTGGGTGGGGATAAGATGATGGAGTGCCGTAAGAAAGTGTATGTCCTTGATAACCAACACTTCACCCGAGTGTGATTGACGCTCTAGTCGTACCTCTTCTCCCGTGTAATGTCCTTGTGTTTGTCGAATTTCCTGGAAGGGCCAGGATAAGCGTTCTTCATTGATTGTGGTAATCTCTAACGATGTGCCAAGAATCTCAATTCGAGCCAGTTGAGGAACCGGGCTCTGACCATCGAAGTATTGGCCTTCCCATGTGGTTGGGGGGATCATGACCCGACCTGGAAGTGGTATTGGCGAAATCGGGGTTGGTTGTGAGGCGGATTGCTCAAGATCCCTGCTTGGGTAGCCCGAGGCATGATAAATAGTCGTTGCGTGGTCTCACATTTCGAACCCGGCATCAAAGAATCCTGCCAATTCTTCACCCATCGGTGATGCGGAAGTGGCTTGTTGCAAAATGTGTTGCAAGCCAAGTGGACCACGAAGGCCCAGATGGTAATAGAGAAATTGCAAATTGCGTTTTTGCACCCACGGCCAGGCCAGACCCAAACTGCCCACAAGAAGAATCAAATTCGTACATTTGAGTTCGAAGATCTGCCCTCCTTTCATCGTGGCCCGAAAACGACTCGGTCCAAATGTCGTGTGATTCCACATGTAGCGCTGCTTGGCTGCCTGAAACCAAAACCACAGTCCGATCAGGATGGGGGTGACGATTGCTCCCGCTCCCACTGTTGCTTGGAATACAAGATCGACGACGTGTTCGGGACGAAATTGCGTGGCCAGAATCTTGGCCGTCCACAGGAATACTATAGCGGTCACGAGTGTGAGCACTAAACGTCGAAAGGCCTTAAAATATAATTGCCCCAAGACTTTGGGGTCTCCGTCAAAACTGAAGGCCTGATTCCCAAAATGCGTTCCAGAAGTCAGGAATGCTCGGCGGGCATGGTCAAAGACGGGATAGTATATTCCCAGGGTCACAAGCGACAAGAGTATGCCTTTTAAATAAACCGCCGTGAAGGCTGCTGCTGAACGTCGGAAGGAAAAGCGAATACTACGCCAAGACGTGCGGCTCATGCGGTACCGATGGGAACCCACAATGGCAACAGGTATGAAGCAGACGACCAATATACCGGCGAGTCCATTAAGGGACCACTGCCAGACTACCTCAGTATGCTGACCGCTGGCATAATGCAAAGCCGAATAGGGGATGCCAAAGGCTAAGAGAGCTTTGATCCAACCTAACAGGAGTTCGCCTCCTGTTCCGTAAAAGGCAAAACGACTACCTGCAAATTTGGTTTGACTGTGGAAATACCGGCGAATTTTTATCCGACCCCAAAAAGAATACAGTCCTAACGTAAGAAGAGTCCATACCGTATTCGTCGTGAAGATCCCGAATAGTGTGCGACCGCTCCCTGTAAAGGTCGGGTGTCGACGACGAAAAGGGCCATAATCTTTCTCGCCTGACTGGTCAGGATCTAAATGTCCAGGATCTAGTGGTCCTGGAGAGAACCCTGCATCCAAACCTTCTGGATCCAGAGTCATCTGGGCGGCTGGGGCTTTTGATGTGGCCTTGCTGGCTCGTCCTGAAGGCCAAGCCTGGACGACATGACTCCCGGATGCACTACCGGATGAGACCCCGTCTTCTGCCATTTCG
>JAYWMS010000486.1:0-2022 GCA_035873215.1 Nitrospirota bacterium
CACCTGTTCTGATGGATTCGAGACCACTAGCATACCTTGAATGCTTTTGAGTTGTTTATGCGTTTGAATCAAGACACGAATGCCCGCTGAGCTGAGATAGACAATTTCACTAAGATTCAAGGTGACATGGTCGGTGCCTTCCCGAATCACTTCGGCGAGTGATTTGGTAAGATGATCAGACCAATAGGCATCAAGCCGGCCCTTCACCCGTAATTCCAAACCACGAGAAGTGTGTTGTTTCGTGATCTCCATTAACGTTCGCCTACAAGGACATCGGCGCGTTGAAGGAGCGATGCCGGAATGGTGAGGTTGAAGGCGCGGGCGATAGGAAGATTAATCATGAGACGACTGCGTAGAATCGGCTGAAATGGAATCGAGGCTGGTGATTCTCCTTGTAACACCCGTACGGCCAAGAAGGCGGCTTCTCGTCCTGCGTCTTCAAAGTCTCGTGCGATCACAGCTACGGCGCCATCACGGAGTTGCGAACTTTGAAAACCAAACAACGGTAGATGGGCTTGTTCGGCGGCCCGAAGAATACTCACAAACGCTGCACTCGTGAGATTGTCGGAAATCTGGCAGATCGCGTCAAGCTGTTTGCTCGTGAGTGCTAGGGCCCCGTCCAACACTTCGACAGTTGAACTCACCCCGACGGCAATCACTTCGACATTCACCCTAAGTGCAGCTTCCGTGAGTGAGTCTTTATAGAAGACAGAATTGACTTCGGAGGGCACAAAGAGGGTGCCGATTCGTCGAGCTTTGGGCATGATGGCAGGAAGCAATTGCATCATGCCTTCGAAATCACTGGTTGTATAGATGCCAGTGAGATTGGGGCGATGTTGCTCATTACTCGTGCCTGCTCCGGCCAAGAGCGGATTGGCCACGAGTGAGAACACGATGGGGAGATCGCCCGCGCGATTCATCGCAGCCTGCAGCATCGGAGTGGACAGCGTCATAAGCAAGTCGAGGTCGCTCGTCGTAGCCAGGTCGACCATGCTGTTGGCGGTGGCCATGTCTCCCTGTCCATTTCGAACCACCATGGTAAAGTCCTGGCCTTCAATAAGGCCTGATTCTTTCAACCCCTTCATCACACCCTCCCGAGCCTCATCAAACGCAGGTGCATCCACGTAATGCAGAAGATTGAGCTTCCAAGGCTTTTCAGGTTGTTGGTGTGAAGGCACTAAGGTTTCATTGGTTTGGATGCGTCGATTCCAATCTGAGAGGAGAAGAATGCCAGCTGAAAGGCCAATCAAACACAAGCCCAGCGCAATGCGTCGCAATGAATCCCACACGTAAGAGCGATCTCCAGTTTAGAAGCCTGAGCCTTTGAAGAAATTGTGGCGGCCCAAGTTAGGGAAGGTTACCTTGCCTTTACTTTATAAGGATTCTGAAACCAACATTCAAATGGCAATGGTTGAGGAGATCATTCTTATTGAGGGGTCAATTATTTCGCCCATTTTCTTTTCAGATCTGTTTCGGTAGACCCAAAATTCTCTGGTTTTCCTCTTTCTTTGGTAGTTCCAGTCTATTTTGTTCACTTCTTCCTGATTGGCGTATTGTTGAAGTCCCTATTTGGTAGTTTAATGAATTTATTAATTAAAGGGGACAACCATGGATTATGAATTGTGTGTCATAGCGTTTGCGATCATTGCTGGGTGCGTTAAAGCCGCTTGGTCGATGGAGGCTAGGGATAAATAGCCAACAAGACAAAAGCCATTTCATTGTCTGCAGCATTACTTTTCCCATGAATACATGATTGAATCCTTATCCTCATCTTTCTCGATGATGGATGACTCGCGGTATGTTAAACAGGCATGACCTCCCCGAAGGCGAGTGGGCCGCCAGCGCCAGTCCCCCGAGGTAATACGTGAGAGGTAATTCGTGAACGGTTGTCGGGGAGCCGACTTCAAAAAGATGCCTTAACCTAGCATACAAATTCTCTCTCACCTGTCACTGATCATGGATTATGAAACAGGTCTTCCTTCGACCTGCTCCAGACAGGTTTTGAATATTCTGCACCCTAGG
>JAYWMS010000512.1:0-8861 GCA_035873215.1 Nitrospirota bacterium
GATCTCCGAATGGCCTATGTCACCACGGAACAATTCACCAATGAGGTCATTAATTCAATTCGGTACGATAAGATGGTCGACTTGCGGCGACGGTACCGGAATGTCGACATGTTACTGATCGATGATATTCAATTCCTGGCCGGAAAAGAGCGAACCCAGGAAGAATTTTTTCATACTTTTAATACCCTCTATGAAGACAGGAAGCAGATTGTACTCTCGAGTGACCGGTTTCCGAAGGAAATGCCTTCTATGGAAGAACGGCTACGGTCGCGGTTTGAATGGGGACTTATTGCCGATCTTCAGCAACCCGATGTGGAGACACGCATCGCCATCCTTAGGAAGAAATCGGAAGACGAAGGGCTTGTCATCGGGGATGACGTGGTCCAACTTCTGGCTGTGAGCCTGAAAAGCAATATCCGCGAGTTGGAAGGCGCACTCATTCGGTTAGGAGCCTATTCAACATTAACGGGCCAGACCATCACGACAGAGATGGCGAAGACAATTTTGCGGGATTTGCTTGGAAGTAAACGAAAAGTCATTACATTGGAGGATGTTCAGGAAATTGTGGCCCAGCGATTTCATCTGAAAGTTTCAGAACTGAAATCAAAGCGGAGGACTAAGACGCTCGTCCATCCTCGCCAGATTGCCATGTATCTTTCGCGAGAATTGACGGGTTCCTCATTTCCAGAAATTGGTCGTGACTTTGGTGGAAAAGACCACACCACTATTATCCATGCTTGTAAGCAAATCCAAAAATCGTTGGAAACAGATACGGGTCTCCGCATGACGATTGAAGGCCTGAAAGATGATATTACTAAAGCTTGATAGAAGGGAGTCTTCTCATGCGAGTGACGATAGCGCGCGATGAACTCCTCACTGCGCTCCAGCGGGTTCAGGGAGTGGTTGAAAAACGAAATACGATGCCCAGTCTGGCCAATGTCCTTCTGGAAGCTAAACCCGAGGGCCTGGATATTCTGGCAACCGATCTCGAACTCGGCATGCGAGGTTTATATCCTGCAAAGGTGAGTGAGCCAGGCTCCGTCACGTTTTCAGCGCGAAAGTTGTATGAAATCCTGAAGGAAATAAAAGAGCCGGAATTGGAATTGAGCGTTTCTGATCATAGTTTGGTCACCATTCGAGCCGGACGAAGCCAGTTTAAAGTCGTCGGATTACCCAGCAAGGATTTCCCTCCCCTTCCGACGATTGAACGGGAGGGACTGATACCCTTACCCGGCGCAGGGTTGCTTGAACTCATTCGGAAGACCCTGTTTGCGGTCGGAGATAATGATACGCGGTATGTGTTAAACGGGTTGCTCGTGACGATTGTGTCATCCGGAGGGAAACCGATCATTCGACTCGTCGGGACAGATGGTCATCGCCTGGCGGTTGCCGAACAAGGATTGGAAGCGGGAAAAACGGCGGATGCAGCACAAGACGTTAAAGTCATCGTCCCGAAGAAAGCGGCATTGGAGATTCGGCGGTTGCTGGAAGAAGGTGGGGATGAACCCATGATCGGGTTTACGAAGAATATGTTGATTTTTCGAAAGAGCCGCCTGGTGCTGACATCACGATTGATGGAAGGTAATTATCCCAATTATCAACAAGTCATGCCGAAGGAAAGTTCGAAATTCATTAGTGTCAACCGTGAAGAATTTGAAGGGGCGTTGCGACGAGTGTCCGTGTTATCTCGCGATAAGACCTATGCGGTCAAGTTGACCTTTGGATCGGATCACATCAAGCTGTTTTCGAGCCATCCGGACTTGGGCGAGGCTACGGAGGACGTTCCGGCCGCCTTTGGCGGTTCTGAATTTTCAGCAGGCTTTAATGCTCGATATCTCTTGGATGTGTTGAGTGTGATGGATGGTGAAACGCTCCATTTTCAAATGGAGGCGCCCCTCAGTCCCTGCCTCATCAAAGAATCCGACAACCCGAAGTTTAAAACCGTTGTCATGCCTGTAAAGGTGTAAATTCTTCAAACCGGCAAGATGACCCAAGACAACCAACCATCACCCGAGAAGTCTATCGAATCCACGACTGCGGGCTCAGCTGATACCGAGAACGACCAAAACCCCTCTGCTCAAGAAGAGTATGGGGCTGAACAGATTCGCGTTTTAGAAGGTCTGGAAGCCGTACGGAAACGGCCGGCCATGTATATCGGGAGCACCGGGATCGATGGCTTGCACCATTTGGTCTACGAAGTCGTTGACAATAGCGTCGATGAGCACATGGCGGGATATGGGGTTTCCATTGAAGTGACCTTGGAAATCGATGGCAGTGTCACCGTTATTGACAATGGCCGAGGTATTCCAACCGGTATGCATCCCACCCAAAATACTTCAGCAGCAGAAGTCGCGTTGACCGTACTCCACGCTGGCGGGAAATTTGAACAGGGAGCGTATACGGTTTCCGGCGGGCTCCATGGTGTCGGCATTTCCGTCGTGAATGCCTTGTCGGAATGGCTTGAATTGGAAATTTGGCAGAATGGTCAGGTCTTTGAACAAGAGTATCGTCTTGGTGTTCCCTTGGCTCCACTCAAAGTGACCGGCGTGACCAAGAAGCGCGGTACCAAGGTGACGTTTAAAGCAGATGGGGAAATCTTTGAAACCCTCGATTTCAGTTCTGATGTTTTAGCGCAACGACTCCGAGAGCTTGCCTTCTTGAATAAGGGATTATCCATCACACTCGAAGATAAGCGTAAACAAAAAGAGCATGTCTTCTGTTACGTGGGCGGCATTATGTCCTTTGTCGAGCATCTCAACGAAGCCAAGACCCCGATTCATAAACCGATTTTTATCGATGTCGAAAAGCAGGATATGAAGCTGGAAGTCGCGCTGCAGTTTAACGACGGATATGCGGAAAACCTGTTTTCCTTCGCGAACAACATCAATACGCGTGAGGGCGGCACGCATCTCATCGGGTTTAAAGCTGCCTTGACGCGAACCATCAATCAGTATGCCAGTACGAATGACTTACTCAAGAAGGATACGGAATCGCTGACCGGAGATGACGTTCGTGAAGGATTGACGGCCGTCATCAGCGTAAAAGTTCGGTTCCCCCAGTTTGAAGGGCAGACCAAAGCCAAACTCGGTAACAGCGAAGTAAAGGGTATAGTCGAAGCAGCTGTGAATGAAGGATTGGGGACCTATTTCGAAGAAAACCCTGCCGTCGCGAAAAGAATCATCGGCAAGGCAATCGATGCTGCGCGGGCACGCGATGCCGCACGAAAGGCTAAAGATCTGATTCGGCGGAAGAGTGCCTTGGATGGTGGGTCACTGCCCGGCAAGTTGGCCGATTGCTCGGAAAAGGACCCCGCCTTGAGTGAATTATATATCGTCGAGGGGGACTCCGCCGGCGGGTCGGCCAAACAGGGGCGTGACCGGAAGTTTCAAGCCATCCTTCCCTTAAAAGGGAAAATCTTGAATGTCGAAAAAGCGCGGTTCGACAAAATGCTGTCCAATGAAGAAATTCGCACGCTCATAATGGCGCTGGGGACCGGAATTGGGCGGAAACGCGAAGATGCAGAGCGTGGGAAGGATGACAAGGATTCCTTTGATATCAAAAGGGCTCGTTACCACAAGATTATCCTCATGACCGATGCCGATGTGGATGGCAGTCACATCCGGACCTTGTTACTGACATTTTTGTTCAGGCAGATGCACGAACTCATTGAATCGGGCTACATTTACATCGCGCAACCTCCGTTGTTTAAAGTTAAAAAGGGTAAGTCGGAACGCTACTTAAAAGATGAACATGCCTTAAATGAGTTTCTGGCTGAACAAGCAGTAGAAAGCGTTCAGCTGTATGTCGAAGGGGCGCAGGATTTTGTTGGCGGGGCTGCACTTCTCCCGATTCTGCAAAAGCTTATTGAATTTGAAGGATTGCTGGTACGATTTCCCAAGAGGCAGCGTGAAGTCGGTCTTTTACGATCCGTCGTCGATGAGCCCTCCCTTGATCGTGAATTATTAAGAAACACGGAGGTGCTTGGCGATCTGGTGCAGGGCCTCAAAGAACGTTTGGGCCTGATGTATCCTGGTGCCCCGATCTCGGTCGATCTGAGGGAAGACGAAGAACATCAATCGAATAAGGTGATCTGCCGTGTTCCAGCCAATGGCCAGGTGCAAACACTCGAAGTGACGCATGATCTCGTTGGATCTGCTGATTTTCGCGAGTTACAAAAGCTTGCCCCGACCCTGATCGGATTGGGCCGGCCACCCTATCGGCTCAAAGTGAGGGGAGAAGAAGAAGAGACAACCTTTGCCGCTACGAACGAACTGGTTCGCGCGATCCTGGAATCCGGGAAGAAGGGGCTTCACCTTCAACGGTACAAAGGGTTGGGTGAAATGAATCCGGGACAACTCTGGGACACCACCATGAATCCGAAAACCCGATCCCTTCTTCAAGTGAAACTGGAGGACATGACCGGAGTGGATGAGATCTTTACGATTTTGATGGGCGATGAAGTGGAACCACGGCGTAACTTTATCCAACAACATGCGTTGGAAGTCAGGAACCTTGATGTCTAATCGAATAGAGTGAAACCACCCTCCAACTGGATGAGCCACTTTTCGAAATCAACCCAATTGATCCGACAGCTCGATCAAGCCCAGGAACTACATGCCGCCTGAAGAACGCCTGACACAAGTTGCCCTCGAAGATGAGATGCGAATGTCGTACCTCGATTATGCGATGAGCGTCATCGTCGGGAGAGCCTTGCCAGATGTGCGTGACGGGTTCAAGCCCGTCCATCGACGGATTTTGTACGGCATGCATCAGATGGGTTTGGCGAACAATCGGCCCTATCGGAAGTCAGCCAAGATCGTGGGTGAAATCATGGGTAACTATCATCCTCATGGTGATTCCGCGATTTATGACACGCAGGTTCGGATGGCCCAGGACTTCAACATGCGGTACACCCTCGTTGATGGCCAGGGAAACTATGGATCGATTGACGGCGATCCTCCAGCGGCCATGCGGTATACCGAAGCTCGGCTCACGAAGCTGGCGGGCGAAATGTTGGCTGATATCGATCGAGAAACGGTAGATTTTGGTCCGACCTATGATGAGTCTGATGTCGAGCCTCTTGTGTTGCCCGCCAGAGTACCCAATCTTCTCATTAACGGTGCGGGCGGGATTGCCGTTGGCTATGCCACGAATATACCGACCCACAACTTGGGAGAAGTTGTTTCCGCCCTCATGTGCGTGTTGGAAAATTCAACCATTTCCATCGACGAGTTGATGGAGATCATCCCTGGGCCAGATTTTCCGACTGCCGGATTTATTTATGGAACTCAAGGTATTCGAGATGCCTATCACACGGGACGGGGGCTTTTAACGCTACGCGCGAAGACGCATATTGAGACGAATGAGCGAACCGATCGGGATAGTATCATCGTCACGGAGATTCCCTATCAGGTGAACAAAGCCAAAGTTTTGGAGAAGATCGCTGAACTGATACATGAGAAACGCATCGAAGGGATTTCAGACATTCGAGATGAGTCCGACCGGGACGGACTCCGCATGGTCATCGAATTAAAACGTGGGGAAATTCCGTTAGTCGTGACGAATCAATTGTTTAAACACACGCAACTGCAAAATACCTTCGGCGTGATTATGCTGGCGCTCGTTCACAAACGCCCGGAAGTCCTGAATCTCAAACAAATCTTGTTGGCGTTTCTTGACCATCGCCGCGAAGTGGTCATTCGTCGAACCACCTTTGAATTAAAAAAAGCTGAAGAACGAGCCCATATCCTGGAGGGGCTTAAGATTGCCTTGGAGCATTTAGATGACGTGATTGCGCTGATTCGACGTGCGGCCTCTCCTGATGAAGCTAGGACACACCTGACACAGCAGTTTGCCTTGTCTGACATCCAAGCGCAGGCCATCTTGGACATGCGGCTACAACGGCTCACGCAACTCGAACAGAACAAGCTGGCTGACGAATATAACGAGGTCAAAGCACGGATTGCCTCACTGCGCGATATTTTGGGATCGGATGACCTCATCAATAAGGTGATTAAGGAAGAATTAGTTGCGATACGGGATGCCTATCAGGATGAGCGCCGAACGGAAATTGTTCCTGTAGAAGCTGAAATTAACCGCGAAGATTTGATTGCCGTGGAAGAGATGGCGGTCACCATTTCACATACCGGCTATATCAAGCGACATCCGGTGTCTGAATATCGCGCGCAACGTCGAGGGGGTAAAGGCAAGATTGGGATGGGGGTGAAGGATGAGGATTTTGTGGAAACTCTCTTTACCGCATCCACACATGACTTCCTCCTATTCTTTTCCGATGCCGGGAAAGTGTATTGGCTGAAAGTACATGAAATTCCTGAAGCCAGTCGGACGAGCAAGGGCAAGGCGATGGTCAACATTTTGGCTTTGTCTTCAGACGAGCGTATTACCGCGACATTGCCCGTGGCGGAGTTTCGAGATGATTTATATGTCGTCATGGCGACACGAAGGGGCATCATTAAAAAAACGGAACTTTCCGCATATGGCAATCCGCGTCAGGGGGGAATCATCGCGCTGACGTTGGAGGAGGGCGATAAGCTGATTGGGGTGGAGATCACGGATGGCAGGAGAGATATTCTACTGGGGTCGAAAGATGGCATCGTCATTCGGTTTAAGGAAGAAGATGTGCGACCCATAGGCCGAACCGGGAAAGGAGTAAGGGGCATCAATCTCGATGATTCGAATGAAGTCATCGGCATGGCGACTATTACTTCCGATGCGCATACTTCCATTTTGACGGTGACCGAGCGAGGATTTGGCAAGCGGACCCAGGTGCCGGAGTATCGTGTTCAGGGTCGTGCAGGCAAAGGGATCATCAGTGTGAAAGTCACGAAAAAAAATGGACAGGCTGTATCCTTTTATCAAGTCAATGACACCGATGAAATCATGATTATGACCGCGGAAGGCAAAATATTGCGAACCAAGATGGATGATATCCGGGAAATTGGACGAAACGCACAAGGTGTGAGACTCATTGACATGGAAGAAACTGACCGTGTGGTCGGGGTAGCCAAACTCGCCGAGAGTACAGATGTTGAAGAAGAGAATGGAAGTCAGCCCAACCCTCATTCGCTGGAGCCCGATGGATCATCATAGGGGCCTGATGAAAAAACATACACTGAGTCTTGCCGAAGGGCTCGCTACTGCTGCTCTCGGGTCTTTTGGGAGCTTCGCTCTCACAGATTTTGCGCTTTTGGCGCCGTTTGCCCTCACGTTCTCCGCGTAGGCGCTGTTCACCAAAGGCCCTGCGGCCTTACCCGAGGACTAGGGCCGCTATGTGCCCTAGGTTTTAGACGGGTGAAAAAGCTAGCCTTTCTTTGGCGAGGCTCAGGACAGGTTTTGAACAGGCCCCAATAGTAACTTTATCCTGCCGTTGCGGTTCCTACTAGACAGTTGTTTCATCTTTGGCTGTTTAACACATGAGAAAATCTTCTCTGTGTTCATTTGATGAGTGTTATTTTTCCTCAGAAGAACTCTTAAAGGCTGAATCACTCGTGAAGCCCGAAAAGAAGCCACTCGATCCCATTGTCAAAATTGGCCTCTCTGTCCTGCTTGGCGGTTTCCTGCTCATCGGTGGCGGGATGTTTCTCTCCCGACCTGATCGGACCATTCCCCCGTTTAGCATCGGCTCACAACAGGGAACAACAGTTGCTATCCACGTTCCGGCCTGGACCAGCGATCCGGAAATTGAGACTCTGATCAGGCGATTTCGGAAGGTAGGTCTCGAATCCCACGACTTTCGTGCGATGAAAATTCAACCCACGACACCAAATCACCCCAATGGATTATATCAAGAGGTAATGTTGTACATTTTCTCCAATGCGGATTGGACTGAACCGGATACACTGGATCGCTACCTTCGTTCAATAGAGACTCTGGATGAAGAGCCTTTTGCGAAGGAATTCAAATCCCTTGCCCGCGGCGGGTTTGTGTATCGAGAAGGTTACGCGGCAGGATGGCTGGGTCCGATTCCATCAAATAAAGAAAACTTGGACGAAAAGAATATTCAGGTGTTGTTTAATGGACCAGGTACCTAGTCAGCATTCTATTATTCACTAGAATTATCATTAATTTATGTTTTTCAAGGTGTTGTAAAAATAATATATTATTAACTATATAAATTTTTACTAAAAAAATTGTTTTATCATATAGTTTGCAATTTTTTAAATATGAAATTATATATAATATATGAAGAGGAAACGACTGACGCTTGTAGAAGAACATTTTCTGGCTCAGCTCTCTCCCGGTGTTGAAGAATCCACGTGGAGCCCTTCATATTCCCAATGGATTAAGAATCTTCGCGTCGCGCTACGGATGACACAGACCGATTTGGCCCAAAGGGCGCAGGTGACTCAACCCCATCTGGCAGCCATTGAAAGCGGCAAGGTCGATCCACAATTCAAAACCCTCCGTCGAATATTTGACGCATTGTCTTGCGACATCACGATTACCCCTCGCCCCAAAGCGGATATTCAAGAAGTGCTTCGCGACCAAGCACGGCGGATTGCACGCAAACGACTTCAGATGGTGGTAGGCACTATGGCCATGGAAGGGCAGGTGGCAGATGCTGAGGTATTCGAGCAGGTGTTAGAGAAACGGGTAGATGACATACTCAACGATCCAGGCGAACGCTTATGGGACTGTTGAATATCTCTCTCACATGGCCCATACATGCCCTAGACGAAACCGATCTCCGCAGCCGACGGGAATGGTCAAAAAAGCATGCCCTGAGTCTTTCCGAAGGGTTCGCTTTTTCACCCGCCCAATCCCCAGGGCGCCAAGACGCTCTTTTCCACGGGCAAGGCCGCAGCCAGTTTGGCACGCGGAGCGTACTCCCAGTACGTGAG
>JAYWMS010000109.1:0-8723 GCA_035873215.1 Nitrospirota bacterium
CTTTCGACTTTCCACTCGATACTCATAACCCATGACTCTTTACGAAGATGGCATTGCTGGAGAGGTCTTTTTGAGCATCCTGCCTTGCCACTGTTCTTTGGTGTTTTTCATAGAGAATGAACGGCTTCTGAAAATTGTTGAGTGTTTCAATACCCTGCTTGTCATTGGTAAATCAAAATGAGAGCAGTGGCATGACATCTTCCGCCAATCCCGCCTCCGTTTGTGGACCAAAGTAGCGTTTCCGTATCACGCCCTCTCCGTCAATCAACACACTCGCGGGAAAGCCCATCACCTGGAATTGCCTTTTCACCTCATCTAGGTCACCGATCACGACGGTATAGTCCATACCGTGCGCTTCTGTAAACGCTCGAATGTCATCGGAAGATCCCGACGCAAGAGTTACGCCTATCACCTTTAGCCCGCGAGACTGAAAGCGGTGCGACAACTTAATCAGATCAGGGATTTCCTCGAGACATGGGCGACACCAGGTACCCCAAAAATTGAGTAAGACGACAGAATTTCGCATCGCCGATACCGTCACAGGACGTCCTTCCAGTGTTTTAAACGTCAATTCGGAACTCAGTGATAGACTCGTGCTAGATTCCCCATATGCCGGTAGAGTCACATTCAACATCATGACGAACACAATGGTCCATCGCCAGGGGGCCTTAATCATCATATAATCCGGAACATCGCATGGTAGGAAATCGATCCTTACACATTAAGGGTACAGTCATGCAGACACCATGTCCTCATAAATCAATTACTCGACACACCTGCTCGTGACCGGATTCCTCTCCTTAGGATCTAGGTGATAGTTGTACGCTTGGCCATGTCACAGATCAAGTCGGACAATGGAGTTTTTCGCGACAGTGCAATTTGAGGCTGGGATGAATGGGAAATGTATGAAGCTACGTTATCACACGCCTAGTGGGCGACACGTACGTCTTGACGAGGTCTTTGCTGTTTCAAGCATTCTGTTAACTCTTCCCAACCACTGACACGAGTCACTAAGGGGGCCGAGAATTTCTGATTCCAGGGTTGGTCCATGAGAAAGACGGGGATACCTTGGTTGCTATAATCTCGTGCATGTTCCGGATGATCATCGACAGCCAAGGTAATATGTTCAGCCACATCTGTCTTATCTGCTGAATGATGCAGTTCCTCAAAGGGAATCTCGTGGCGTTGTAACCATTCCAGCGTTTGTGGACGCGAATCGGGACGACGGGCCGTAATAATCACGATTCGATAGTGCTGCTTGAGCCATTCCAGGGCTACTTTCCCGCCATGCTGAACAGGGAGGACGGGAATGGAATGCTCGTGAAAATAATCAAATATTGGCTCTACCACATTTCGATCCAACGCACTGCTGTCTAATCCCCCTGCACTGGCATAGACATTCTGTGGCCATGGCTGGCCGGTTAGTTCCTGAAAGATTCTCTGGACTTCTAGCTCAGCTTCAGCGAGTACATTATCGATGTCAACGGCAAATCCAGGACGCAAGGTTGGAGAATCTTTCATTGAGGAAATCTCACACTATCTGCTGAACAAGGGAGAGAACAAAATACTTGTCGTAGTGGTGTTGGAGGATCTCGGTTCCGGGGGGTTGTGTCAAGTCAAACAAGAAAGAGAGGGAGATTTCACCAAGAATCAATGCTATTTACCGACATCAACCTGATGAGCACTCTTCACTTTACGGAACCTTACCTTCTAACCATGGTCCCTGATGTGTGAACTGCTAATGGCTGTTCCAAGGGCTGGCCTGTCAGAGCCAGGTATGCTTTCTGCACATTTCCGACCGGTGAGATTTCCATCAAAAACGGCGTCCTCCAGTCTCCATCGGCCACATCGAGTTCTTCGGGAATCAATACCCTACGCAGTTTTTTCTTGTGCGCCGCTTGAATTTTTAGGGGAATCCCCCCCACGATACCTATATGACCATCCGAAGCAATGGTTCCAGTCATCACACGATCAGGAGGCAAGGGATCACCCCTGGCAAAGGCCAGGACGCTTAGTGCTACCATTCCTGAGAGACTCTCTCCATACATGGTCACACCCGGATAGGGTAGTGTCAGTGTCACAGTCCATGAATCTGCAGCCAGATGACTGGCTTTTGCGGCGTGCACAATGGCCTGTAACACCGAATCTTTGGCTAGTGGGGAGAAGCGACCGGGCGATGTGTCGAAATGCACCCGTAGACCATGACTATCGTTGCGCTGTTCAAATCGAACAAGCACTTCAGCCACCATTCCTACCGGCTCCCATTCCTGGTCAAAGGTGACTCCAAGAATCGGAATAGTATGCCTCTGGGGAGTGTTTTCCTTCGACCCGTCCTCGGCCGAGACCGGTGCGCACAAGACACCCACCGGGGTGCAGCACACCAGCAACCATATTAGGAAAGAAAAAACTTTTGAGATAGTGGTTGGTATGAAAGAGGGGGCCTCAAATGAGGCCATGGGCGAATGCTGTGGAAGTGTACCGACACCGGTGTCTTTTATCATGATGATTCCCCGTACTGTTCTTTTCGGGGAGCCTCGACACCAACTTGATCAAAATCATCGGCTTTCGCTTTTTGGTTGCATTATTCACCCATCTTTTAAACCGTCCAGGACTCCCCTTAAGCACCGAGAGCTGTCTTCCGAAATAACCTCTGATATTTCAACGATATATGAAAGCTCAACCAATCCCATCTAAGTTATTTTAAAAAGGCTCCAAGAGCCCCCTGGAGACCGCAACCACATATGGCCAAGAAACAAGTCCTTGTTGAGTCACTTAAACCAGGCATGTATGTCGTGAATTTTGACCGTCCATGGATGGACACCCCCTTTCTTACTCACCGCTTCCTTATCAAAAATACGTCCCAACTTCAGAAGATTCACCAAGCCGGCATCCGTTTTGTCGAAATTGACACGGACCATGGGCTCGATGTGGATCCCCTAGCTCCAGAAACGGGGGACGCCATTCCTCAATCAGATTCGCAAATCTTGTCTGAAAGCCACTTGGAACAAATTCCCGAGATAAGCCCGCATAAATCGTTGTCGAATGAATTGGCAGAAGTTCGTGAAGCCCGCGAGCAAGTACTCCATGAAGTTAAGGACATGTTGAGCAATATTAGGACATCTGGAATGGTAAACAGTGGTCACGCTAAAGATGTGGCGCAGGAAATCATCAATCAAACTATCGGGCATGAACAGGCGCACTTGTCACTCATTCAGACACGAGAATTTTCACAAGATCTTTATGAACACTCACTATCCGTCTGTACACTCTCCGTGTTGTTAGGATCCGTATTGGACTATGACAAGAAGGCTCTTCACAATCTGGCTATGGGGGCTTTACTACATGACGTGGGATTACTAAGTCTTCCTCTTGACTTGATTCGACCAGTTCGCCTCATGTCGGTACCAGATCTCACCCGCTACCATCAGCATCCTGAACTTGGTTTTGAAGTGCTCAAAAAGAGCCAAGGGATACCGGACCAAGTCATGCAAATTGTGGCAGAGCATCATTTCACAATTTCCCCAGATCGGGGAGCCACCCCAAAATCCCCTCAAGATTATGGTCCTAGCAGTCGCTTAATCCGAGTAATTGATGAATATGATGAGTTACTGACAGGTCAAGGGATTCAAGAATCATTACCGGTACGCGAAGCATTGGGGCAGCTGTATCAACTTGGTCTACGGCAGGCCATTGATCTGCAGATAACCTCCCATCTCATCGCTCAAATTGGCATCTATCCACTCTATAGCCTCGTCGAACTGAACACAGGAGAACGAGGGATTGTCACATCCGTTGCTCCTGGGAACCTACTCCAACCAATGGTCCTCGTCATACAAGATCCTGAGCACCGGTCCTACCAGGAACCTATACCCGTCAATTTTTCCACCCCTCAAATTGGGAATCAACACCTTGAAATCGTCAATGTTTTGGATGCGGAAAAGGAAGGGATCAAAGTCGAAGAGGTGCTGGCAGATTGGGTAGCCTTATAAAAAGTCTGAGCTCTCGGTTCGTCAGTGGAGTTGGCCACACGACCCTTTTATAGCCAAATGCTTCACTAATCAGCTCACAGTAACTGCTTTAAGTATATTCCCTCCGATGGGGCTTGTTTTTTATAATTGGTTGTCCTTCATCGCCCCTCTCATGAAACAGTATGAATGAAAAACAGGCAAGAAAGTGGACCAACTGATAGCAGGATACAAGCCAAGCAGAATGTGAAAATGCAGGGAAGTTTTTTGAAACCCTGCCGATAATGGAAGGGTAAGTGGAACGTGCAAACCGCCTGAGAGGGCTGGTTGCTAGATCAAGAGCTATCGACGCCCCCAAGATCGTTCTTGCTCTGATAACCCTGATTTAACGGGAACTACCGTTAGATTGAAATCCACCCTCTCCGGCCTTTTGCAGCTTAAAAACCAATCTCTGTTTTCACCTGTAAGAAATTAATGTCTTCACAAGGGTTAAGACAAGCGATATTCGAGTCATTTCAGTATATGCAGTACAAGAGACATCACGACCTGATCATGTGTAAAGATGCTCTTGCAAATTCCTGTAACAGCGGCCACGGATGGCTGGTAGGCAGGTGGAGGAAAGTGCCATGAAGATTATCTCAAAATCATTCATCTCTCGACTCTCAACGATAGGCCTCTTGGCCATTGGACTGCTGATATTCCAATTTGGCGTAGAGGGCTGGGCGACGATCTCGCCGACCAATCTGCCAGATTCGGAACGATTGATCTCGAAGGACCAAAACGAGAAAGAAGCTACTGTGACAATCTTAAAGCCGGCTTCATCCTCACGAGTGTATAAATCACTTAACCTTTCCCCCGATCAAGGGAAAAAGGCTTTGGGGCTCTTGCTCCTTGTATTGAGTGCTGCGGCCGAAAAAAGCACATAGTCTGTAAACGCTCCTACAGGAACGTGAGGGCCTCTGCCCTCCCGGTTCTGGAATTCACGCATCGATTTCCAATTCCGCAAATTCCCCCTCTCAATTTTCAATCCTTACCTGCTTGAGTCATCTGAACTTTTAACAGTTGCGTAAGAAACAGCATCAATCGCTGCACTCCCAACTGACCATGACAACCCTCGGGAAGCTCATAGGTCACTTACCACATACAGCGCACATGCCAAAACCGGTCCAGAATGTTGGTGCGAGAAAGCCCTTATCGAGGATTCGCAGCCCTGCTCAGGTGACCCTTTCCTTCATCCCCCGGTCACAAAGCAGGTTGTTGTTGGGTCAGACAATGAATCGTCCCAAATCCCCATACCAAATCTACGGCATGGATGCCTACAACCGGTCGGTCATGAAACAATTCACCCAAAATCCCTAAAGCAACGCGATCATTGGGGTCATTAAAAGTCGGCACCAGCACTGCCGCATTGCCGATATAGAAGTTGGCATAACTCCCTGGGAGCCGGCGCCCTTCAAAATACAGGGGCGCAGGCATAGGCAACGGAATGACCTCAATCTTTGATCCATCTACAAGGGATGCCCCTTCCAATCGTTCAAGATTTTCTGCAAGGGGTCGATAATTATCATCCTCGATGTTTTTTTCTTGACACAATACCACCGTCCTAAAATTGACAAATCGACAAAGATCATCCACATGTCCATGAGTGTCGTCCCCAGCAATGCCATTTTTCAGCCACACCACTTTCGTCGCGCCTAAGGATTGCCGAAGAACGGACTCATAATCCTCACGAGTTAAACCAGGATTTCGAACCTGCACCAATGGATCGAGCAAACATTCCTCTGTGGTAATTACCATCCCCATTCCGTTGACCTCGATGCTCCCACCCTCCAACACCACATCATTTCCTTGATGTCGAATGGGAAACAGATGACAATTCAGCTTGTCGGCCAACTTGAAAGGCACCCGCACGTCTTTACCCCAATCGTGATACCGAGCCCAGGCATTGAACCCAAATCTGGCGATAGCCATTTCTGGTTTTTGATTGGAACGTTTGACAAAAATTGGGCCATAGTCTCGCACCCAACTACGATTGGTAGGAACTCGAAAAAATTCAACATTAGAAAGATTCGTCGCAGCTCGGGATAATAACCGACGCGCCCGACCTTCCTGAACTGAATTATTCACCAGGATACAAACACGCTCATCAGTCGCCAACTTCCGAACAATTTCTGCAAATACCCATTGAATCGCACCCACTTTCCCGGGCCAATCTGTGGCATTGTGCGGCCATCCCAACCATGTAGCATCATGCCGATCCCATTCAGCCGGCATGCGAAAGCCAAATTCAAAGGGGGTCGATCCTTGATTGGGTTTTTCCCTTTCAACACTCATCACTGTCATCTTCATCCAGAAAACGCTTAGTGATACCGCCATAGGCATCAACCCGTCTATCACGTAAGAAGGGCCAATTACGACGAACTTCTTCAATACGGCGCAAATTAATTTCTGCTAACAACAGTTCTTCTTTATTTGTTGAAGCTTCTGCCACCATTACCCCAAAGGGATCGCATACAAACGAACTGCCCCAAAACTCAAGACCATCCCTGCCAGCGTCAGGCTTCTCATAACCTACACGGTTTACCGCAGCGACAAACACACCATTGGCAATCGCATGACTTCGCTGAATGGTTCGCCAAGCTTCACGTTGAGAATGTCCCTCTTGAGCTTTCTCTGCAGGATGCCATCCGATTGCGGTTGGATAACACAATATCTCTGCACCTTTAAGCGTAGTGAGGCGGGCCGCTTCGGGATACCACTGATCCCAGCAAATCAATGTGCCAATTTTTCCAACACTGGTTTGAATGGCTTGAAACCCTTTATCCCCTGGTGTGAAATAAAACTTTTCGAAATACCCCGGATCATCGGGAATGTGCATCTTGCGATAGATCCCAGCGAGGGACCCATCAGCTTCCAAAACCACAACCGAGTTGTGATAAATACCCGCCGTCCGCCTTTCAAAAAGGGAAGCAATAATGACCACCTTGTTCTGTTTTGCTAACCGAGCAAGCGTTTCTGTCGAAGGCCCTGGCACGGGTTCCGCCAGATCAAATAGCGCGGGATCTTCACGTTGGCAAAAATATTGAGACCGAAATAACTCCGGCAGGCAAATAAGTCGCGCCCCAAGACGCGTGGCTTCTTCAACCTTGATCAACGCTCGCTCAAAATTAACTGCAGGGTCGGGACCACACGCTAGTTGCACTAATCCAACCTTGAAAGTAGACAAATGACTCATACAATTCGTACCCTTGAATCACTTAACATCAGAATAAAATGAAAGTCTTCGTTAATGATCACATCACTCCAACCTCAACACATGCCATCACTAATCCATAAACTACAAAAACTAAAAAAGAAGAGATACACCGATATGGGGGATGGACTGAAAGCAATGTACTCTCACACCATTCGTCACTAGCCCATTGCGACGGATGCAGAGGTGGACGATGCAGTGCCTAATGCATCTTGGCCCTCATCAGCAAGCATCTTCAGTGTCACTTCATGCAGCTCTCGTTCGACGGCCTGACTACGTCGATCAAGGATGGCACAGACAGGTTCACAGCTCATTGGTTCCACCTTTACCGGTAAACTTTCTTTGTGATTGACCAATGACAATACTTCTAAAACTTTGATTTGATCTGGCGGACGGCCAAGTGTTACCCCTCTGGGTTCTGAAGTTCGATAAATCAGCCGATGATTAAGGAAATCATCTAGCACATCTTCCAAGGCGGCTAATGGCACACAAAGCTGTGCAGCCAATTCAGCAGGTTGATAGGGAGTTTCATGGGTCAAATACCGTCTCGTAATGTGGACTAACAAAGTGAGCGCTAAATATTCTTGAAAGCCCGCCGTGTTTTGTTTCCATCGTAGGCGGGTAAGAAACGCCGTGGGGTGTTGATGGTAATAGGCAACTTGCGCCCCAACCAGGACAATCAACCAGCCCAGGTATAACCAAATAAAAAATAAGATGAGGATGGCAAAGCCTGAGTAGACGGCGCTGTATTTACCGGATCCAACCACAAAAGATGAAAATAATAGTCCCGCCAGCTGCCACAGAATGCCTGCGGATATACCGCCAACCGCAGCCGAAGCAAGCTTCACATCTGTGTTTGGCACCAATTTAAAAAGAAATGTAAATGCACCACAAATAAAAACGAATGGCATGAAAGCGGTAGCCCACGCAATGGCCACACCCAACGGTTCAACTCCAAGAAGCGTTTGTACAATCCAATGGCTTTGGGCCGATGCAGTGGTAGCGAGTGCTGTAAACACCAACACGGGGCCTACGAGTACGACACTGAGGTAATCAGAAAATTTCCTAGCTAAGGGACGAGGCTGTCGAACCCGCCAGATATGATTGAGCGCTTCTTCAATTTTATCGATTAGCGAATAGGTTGTGTAAAACAAACCCGCAACGCCCACAGCGCCCAACGCGCCAACTTTCAAATTGTTCACAAATTCAAGGATGTGGGTTGTTAGTTGTGTTCCTCTCTCTCCGAGCGGTTCGAGAGCTTGCGATAGAAAGGGTTCAATTTGTTGGTGCACGCCGAAGGCTTTCAGTACAGAGAACATGACTGCGAGTAATGGGACGAGCGATAAGAGGGTAGTCGACACTAAGCTCGTGGCCCGAATACTGAGCACTCCATCGCGGAAATCAGCAATGGCCACGATGAGTAAGCGTATGGTCTTTACATATATCGAATCCCAACCACGCAGTGTGCCTGCATCCGGCGACCAGATATCAGCACGGAAAAACTT
>JAYWMS010000119.1:0-3624 GCA_035873215.1 Nitrospirota bacterium
GTCTGTTTGTAATCGATAATGATGGTCGTAAGGGGATTGTTGACGAAGATGTTTTTGTAAGGCTTGTTTCGTTGGCTCACGATCTTCCGGGTGCAATCGAGACTGAAAGGCCTCAACCGTGTTGTCCATCGCATCATATTCTTGAAACCCTAATAACTCTTTGAAGCGGGGGGCGTAATAGACCGAATTATTCCTGAGGTTCCAGTCCCATAGTCCCTCGCTTGTCGCCTGTATGGCCAAAGCATACCGCTCCTCACTGGCATGAAGATGTTCCTGGACCTGTTCACGATCGGAAATTTCTTTTTCAAGTTGTGCATTGGCCATTTCAAAGGTTTTCGTGCGTTCAAAGACTTTCACTTCCAAATTACCCATGGTTTCGTCGATCGCGTCAGCCATGTTGTTGAGTGTTGAACCCAATTCGCCTATTTCGTCGGACCGATGGCTTTCAAATCGGGCAGACCGATTACCTTTTGCTAATTCTTTGGCCACTTTAGTCAAGGATATGAGTGGGGCTATGAGATGACTGGAAAGGATTGTGCCTAAGATCCCAAATAGGATTCCCATTCCAGTGACCAATCCTATCGTTGAGACTTTGAGCGTATTAAGGGGTTCCACCATTTCTGCTTCATCAACTTCCCCAATGACGCACCATCCGGTACCTGAGACTGGTTTCCAGGCACCGATAACTGGAAAACCACGGTAGCCTGCATATCCAGTCATTTGATAGGCCAAGGCAGGATCTTGAGCGCTGATCATGTTCTGGCATTGTGAAAATGCCTGAGTCATGTTCTGTTGATGGGGATGTTGAAGTGTAAGTTCCAACACCGATCGTTGGGCAATCTGCCCCATATTTCGTAGATCTTCTTCAAAGGCTGAGGAACTCAAGAATCTTCCATCATGATCGACGACATAGACGTCAAGTGACTGAATCCCCGCCTCTCGGAAAAATCCTGAATCTTTCAGAAGGTACTTGCCTATTTCAAGCGCATTCGTATGAAAAGTAAGAATGCCTGACAGTTTCCCTTCTCCTTCCATAGGAGCCCAAATGGTTCGAAGAGGCAGGTGGGTTTCCAACTCTCCTTGGGCATTCATGCGTTGTGCCTCGGAAGAAAAGACTGGGGAAACTTGCAGGTTGCTACCTTGGATGGCACGTAATTGTATGGACGTCCCAGAGAAAGGCTGACTGAGTCTTGAAAGATTCGTGGCCATCAACACATTTCCTGTTTCGGGGTGATTGATTTCTATATCAACGATCCATGGGTTTCCGCTCATCATGAGTTGGAGTTGTTGATGTAATCGAAACTGAACAAGGAAATAGGCATCCTGGTTGGGGTTGGTGTTGAGGAGCCGTCTTACTTCTTCGCGCAAAAAGGAATTTTTGGCCAAATGCTCAACCTGTTGCCTCCGTTCTTGAAGCAACCGGCCGATTTGGTTGGCGCTTTGATCAGCCAACATCATGAGCATGCCTTGAAAATTTTGATAGTGGACCGCCTTTTGTTGTTCATACCAATACACCCCCATAAGGGTGACAGGAATCAGGGCCGCGGCGAAGACCAGCCCAAGCACTTTCTTTTTAAAGCTCTGAGTGTGGCCTTGGACCTTCATGGGCTTACAACTGGAGTGGAAACGGATTTGGTTGTAATGGAAGATGAGAACTCCAAACGATGCTGAATTGTCCATCACTTTGGATTTTTCCTATACGGGCAACTTTCCACGTATGACAGGTGTCGGGATCAACGCGAATGAGTCCTTGTGGAGCATCGAAAATTAACCCTTTGGTTGCCTCCCGAACCTTGTCAGGGTCGGTAGAACCTGCTTTTGTCACGGCCATCTTATACAGATGGACCTGAACATAGGCTGATTCAATCGGATCACCCGTCACACGATCTTGACCATAGCGTTGCTGAAAGGATGAAACAAAACGCTGGTTGGCCGGTGTATCAATACTTTGAAAATAATTCCAGGCTGCATAATGTCCTTTGGTATATTCGATCCCAATGCTTTGTAATTCATCTTCAGCCACACTCATAGAGATGACCGGGAGACGATCTGCGGAAAGGTTGGCTTGATAGAGCCCCTGAAAAAACCCTTTATTACTGTCGCCATTAATCGTATTGATAAGAAAATCTGGTTTACTCTTGATGATAGAAGGGAACAGCCCTTGAAAGTCTTGCCCTCCCAAGGGCTGATAGTACTCCCCGCTCAGAACGGCATCTCTTTTTTGTAATTCGGCTTTAATAAGACGGTTGGCCGTTCGGGGAAAAACATAATCAGAGCCCACAAGAAAAACTTTCTTCCCAAATTTATTGAGTCCCCACTCGAGCCCAGGGATGATTTGTTGGTTGGGAGCAGCGCCTCCATACATAATGGCCGAGGACTGTTCATACCCCTCATATTGCACGGGATACCATAATAAATGGTGCGCTCGCTCCACGACGGGAAGGACGGCTTTGCGACTGGCTGAGGTCCAACACCCAAAGATGGTATGGACTTGATCCACGTTGATGAGGTGTTGAGCCTTTTCAGCGAATAGGCGTGGATTGGAAGCCCCATCGTGGATAATGGGTTGCAGGGGCCGTCCCAACACCCCTCCCTGCTGATTGACTTCATCAATCGCCATCAGAATGGCATCCACGAGAGACCGCCCGCTTGAGGCCATCGTACCGGTTAAAGAGTGGAGGACCCCAACTTTGAGAGCTCCTTTTAGGGGTTGTCCATGAACAAGTTGCGACTGCAATCCTGGGAATCCCATGGCAAAGGAACCGATGGCCACTCCAGCTCGCGCCAGGAATTGACGGCGTGAAGTATATAGTTCACAAATGTTGGAAGAGGTAAATGGTAGGCGTTTCATTCGACCCTGGATTTCTTAAAGAGAAAAGGAGTGCCTTCCCATACAATCATTGGGCAGCGAATGGCATTCATTATTCATTCGACTATTGAATACGTGAAAAACTTTCATATAGACCGTTCACGTTGGACGTATGTGATGAATCCCTAAGAGCAACAGGGGATGTTCCCGATGGCGCGCTCGGCAAAGCCGCAGGCGCTTTGGGGTGCAGAGGGTACCGGCCAATACGGAATATGACAGGGGGCCGAAAACACCGCTGACACCCTATTGCAAGATTCCCCTCATGATCATCCTGTTAAGTCGCCGTTACAGGATGTTCGTGAAAGTTCGTTATTGATGTTTTCGGAGTTCGAAAGTGATTTCTAAAGGATTGGAAAGACTGTAATTGAGAATGGGATAGCCTTTTGGCTGAATTGACAACCGCTTTCACAAATGCATGTATCCCCGTATCAACCAGGGGGCTAAGGGGGAAAAACACAAATTACAGAAACTACTAAAGCACAGAAACCTACACCATCGGAAACCACTCTCCAACTTTCATAAGAACAAGCTGAAAGGAGAAACTTCCCCCAACCATTCTGGTGAAGACATTTGATCAATTTCAAAAAACGATACCCACAAGGGTTCAAGATTGACAAATGCCTACCCGAATGGATGTATAGACACTATTTCTAATCATTTTCTACCAAGGAGGAATCCCATGGATGTTTCAGCAGTCGGACAGGCCCATAATGCACAAGGGCCTTCGAATGCCGCAGCCACTCAACAGCAACAAC
>JAYWMS010000123.1:0-1712 GCA_035873215.1 Nitrospirota bacterium
TTTCCGATCCGGAACAACACATCCGAGTTAACCGATTACCATGGCAAGATTGGAACGCCCAATGGGCGCACCTCGTGAAGCCGGTTCGAATCGGACAACGATTTCTCATCCGACCGAGCTGGGAAGTCTCGAGGCTCGACCAACCCTTGATTGAACTCATCATTGATCCCAAACAAGCCTTTGGGACCGGACATCATATCACGACGCAATTGGTCATTGAGATGATGGAGGAAATCATTGTCGGGAATGAGCTGATCTTAGATATTGGCACGGGCAGCGGCATTCTCGGGATGGCTGCGCTTCGACTAGGTGCCCGCGACGTGCTGGGCATCGATACTGATGCGATGGCTATTCAATGTGCTCAAGGATATGCTCTTGTAAATAGCATCCATGAAGAGTTTCGTTTTCATGTCGGAACATTAGATGAAATCCCCGCTCAGCCCTTTGACATTATCTTCGCTAATCTTGATCGCCGGACTTTGGCAAACCTCTCCAAGGATCTTCACCGCTATGCCAAACGTAACACTCGCCTCTTGGTATCCGGCATTCTGATTGAGGATATGGAAGCCGTTGGAAATGCTCTAACAGCGTTTCACTGGTCCGTGATCGAGTCACGACAACGAAAAGAATGGGCTGGACTGTACTTACGTTTCAACAGACCTCCAATTCATGAGGCTCCTACGGCTGCTCCGGCAAGTTTTCCAGATATTCAATAAGTGCCTGATAGGTCATCTTGCGCACCTCGGCTTTTGAGACTTCTTCAGTGGACAGATTGCGCTGTAACCATACACGATCAGAAACATCTGCTCGGGCTGCATCGCACAACGTCCACATCTGGTGGAGAAATTCTACCGACAATCCAACCTGAACGCCTTCCGATTCAATTCGATCATCCAGTATGGCGAGAAGATCAGAAATCGCTTGATCAGCACGATACGGTTGGGAACCATAGCCAAACGTATGGGTAACCGCCTCTTCTTGCTTGGCCTGTTCAACCAGATCGTGCATGTACTCCTTGAGCAATCCAATCACTCGTCCAGATAAATGCATCAGTCGCCAGTCTCTATCCCTTTTTTGAAACAACCAATTCAGCACCATAACGTGCCACTTCCGGTATCGCAAGATTCATTGCTGAGGAGACAAAATGCGGAACTACGCATTTCAAAGGGGGTCCACCGTTGATCAGAGTTCAACAAGAACAAACAAAGAACCAAAGGAGTTCTGAACCAAATATGTACGATTTTTGTCACACATGACTGGCATTTTCGAAACAGTGCTTATGGATTATTTTGTTGATTTCCTTCACTCCGTACTCGTTCCACCTACTTTTTTTCGGCATTAATTTTGCCTATCTTCACATATCTTCTGATACGTATTTATGATCGAGATTCCGATAATTAATTATGAACATCAAAAAGAGGGTGCTATGAGAAGTGTCTGCTGCCGTTTTCTCCCAATCCTCCTGATTGCAATGATTCTTCCTAGCTATACCTTCGCAAAAATCTCTCCCAAAGAACTCAGCACACAAGCCCTTGTGGAATGCAACAAAGGTCGCAGTGCCAAGGAACGTGATATTCGTCTAACACATTTCAAAAAAGGTCAGGACCTTGCGGAACAAGCCCTCAAGTTAGATGACCGATATCCGGATGCTCACTATGCCCTATTCTGCTCGCTTGGAGAGCAGCTACGAATAGATGGAGAAAACCTCAGTT
>JAYWMS010000150.1:0-1955 GCA_035873215.1 Nitrospirota bacterium
CCGGAACTCAACACCTGAGCCGCATCTTTGGCAAAATACGTCAGAATCACGTCAGCTCCAGCGCGTTTAATAGAGAGTAAACTTTCCATCATCACTGATTGTTCATCAATCCAACCAAGTTGCGACGCGGCTTTAATCATGCTGTATTCGCCGCTCACCTGATAGGCCGCCAACGGGACGGACATATCCGCGCGTGCCCGCGCAATGATATCCAGGTAGAACATAGCTGGCTTGACCATCACCACATCCGCGCCTTCATCCACATCAAGTTGGATCTCTCGAACCGCTTCCCGCGCATTGGCAGGATCCATTTGATAAGATCGCCGGTCTCCAAAGGCCGGGTTGGACGAGGCCGCCTCCCGAAACGGGGCATATAAACTTGAGGCATACTTGGCAGAATACGCCATAATGGGAAGGTCCGAAAAACCGCCCTGGTCCAATTCATCACGAATTGCCCCCACACGTCCATCCATCATATCAGAGGGAGCCACCATATCGACACCAGCCTCCGCATGCGACCGCGCCATCAACCGCAAACATTCCAAGGTCTCATCGTTCAAAATACGATCCCCTTTGACGATCCCACAGTGCCCATGCGAGGTATACTCATCGATACAGACATCCGTGACCACCAAGATATCCGGCACTGTAGCCTTCAGGGCCCGGACTGCATGTTGCACGACTCCCTCCGGGTCATACGCTGAAGTTCCCCGTTCATCTTTGTGATCCGGAATTCCAAATAACATGACCGCGGGAACTCCGACTCGATGGACCACAGCAACTTCTTTGACCAATAAATCAGCAGACCAACGAAATTGCCCAGGCATTGAGTCAATCGGCTCTTGACGATCATTCCCCGTGGTCACAAATAATGGATAGATGAAGTCGGCCGGCGAGAGAGCAGTCTCACAAACCATGCGCCGTAAAGACTCATGTTGTCGAAGACGGCGCATACGGTGACGAGGAAAGGCCATACCTACGATGCTCCAAAACGCTGCAAGAGGTTTTTACGCTAAGCTGGGCTCGACCAGACACACATCAGAACCCTCCTCTACTCATTCAATGCTAACAGAATCACTTCCGTGGAAGATTCGTGAGAAACACCACAAGATCTCGAACTGAAATCATTCCGACAAGCTTCTCTCCTTGAGACACACCCAGATGCCGAATATGTGCCTTGGCCATGAGGTCATTCGCATCAAGTAACGTTTTATTCTCATCAATCATCAAGATGGGAGCCGACATGATCTGCTCAACCGTGATTTCCTGTGGATCCGAACCCGCTGCGACGACCCTTCGAACTAAATCAGTATCAGTCAAAATACCGATGATGCCGCCCTCGTGCGTGACAAAGATACTACCGATACCGCGATCACGCATGAGCTCTGCCGCCGTTCGAACCTTCACATCTCGATCGACGGTAATAAACTTGTCTGCTGGAACCATAAACGATTTAACAGGAACCATGAGTCTCTCCTTCAGTCAGTTAACAAAATAAAAGCGTCTTCCAATTATTTTCAATAACGAGAAAGCAATGAGTTAAGGGACCTCTCATCGGTGGTACTTGCTTCAACCCCAACATACACAACACTTAAACAGCCTCTTCCATATGATGCACGAGGGCCTCTACCAGAGCTGGGATGGTATTCTGCGCAGCCACCACATCCACCCAAAGTCCCATTTGCTCTACCGTTTTTGCGGTGATGGGGCCGATACAAGCTATGATTGTACCTTGAAGCAGTTGAGCCAATTCCTTCTGCCCGGAAAAAAGGGAGCAGAAATTCTTGACAGTCGATGAACTGGCGAACGTCACAACCTGAATTTCCTTCGCTTGAAACATGGCTTGTATAGAACTGACATCACCCGTGGGCTTCACCGTCTGATACACCGTCACGATTTTGACTCTTGCACCTAACCCAATCAATTCATCCGGTAAGAGTTCCCTTAACTCATTG
>JAYWMS010000235.1:0-7191 GCA_035873215.1 Nitrospirota bacterium
CGGTCAACAAATTGAAAGGGCCGTAGCAACTAGTAATGTCGTGATAGAAAAATCAACGGGGAAAGCAACCTGCGGTCGAGCGGTGTATTTTCAGGACGAGGAGAAAATCGTTCTCACCCAATCTCCAGTGGCGTGCCAAAATGGTACTCGTGTCTCCGGGCGACGTATGACCATGTATCTCAAAGAAGATCGCAGCATCGTCGAAGGTGAATCGCGCGTGACGATTGAAGATGAGTGCAACTATTCTATAGTAAATCCTTAATATGGTCGACCCTATGCGGTGCAAGCATTAATGAGGCGGTATCGTGTCGTAGCTAAGGAATTGCGGAAAAGTTTTAAGGGGCGTGAAGTCGTCCGCGGTGTTTCCTTGGAGGTTGAGTCGGGTGAAATCGTCGGGCTTTTAGGCCCCAATGGTGCTGGGAAAACAACGATCTTTGACATGGTGGTTGGTCTTTGCCAACCCGATCATGGGGAGATCTTGCTGAATCGCGAAGCTATCACCCATTTACCCATGTATCAGCGGGCGCGAAAAGGGATTGGCTATCTTCCTCAAGAAGCGTCTGTTTTTCGCCGCCTGTCGGTGGAAGATAATATTTTTGCCGTTTTGGAAACGCGTAAGCTCACAAGGGCTCAGCGAGAGGCCAGGCTGGGGGAGTTGCTAGATGAATTGGGCCTCACAGCCCTCCGAAAGAGCAAGGGCTTTGCGCTTTCCGGCGGAGAACGTCGCAGGCTGGAAATTACGCGATCCCTAGCGACAAATCCACAGTTTCTCTTGTTGGATGAACCCTTCGCCGGCATTGACCCGATCGCTGTCTCGGATATTCAAGAAATTATTCAATCCTTAAAAAAGAAGAATATCGGGATTTTGATCACTGATCATAATGTTCAAGAGACTCTTTCCATAACTGATCGAGCCTATATCATTAACGAAGGAACTATTTTAGAATCAGGAATTCCGGAAGCCATCGTGAAAAGTCCGCGGGCACGAGCGATATACTTAGGTGAGCGATTTAAACTTTAATGCCCACAGTGTGAGGATGGAGTTGATGCATGGAACTTAGGCTGGATCTTCGGCTTAGTCAGAGGTTGGTGATGACTCCCCAGCTTCAACAAGCCATTAAGTTGCTCCAGCTATCACGGCTGGAGCTTCAGCAAGTCCTGTCTCAACATTTGATGGAAAATCCTCTTCTGGAAGAGGAGGCTACCGAAGTTGAAGAGGCCGAATCAGCTTCTTCCGAAGAGGCCGCGGGAGAGGCTTCAGAGCAGAAGGAAGAAAACCCAGGAGATAGAGAGCTGGGTCCTGAAGCTGCCGGCCCGGAGGCGGCAGAGTTTGCCGAACCCCTTTCCCCCGAAGGCTGGGATAACTACTATGAAAGTGATTGGCAGGCTGGGGGATCTGGAAGTCAAGTAGCTTCGAATGATGATTTCCCCTCCTATGAGCAGACACTGACCAAGCAGGCTTCGCTGGAAGAGCATTTGCTGTGGCAATTACGTTTATCAGCCCTGACGGACAAAGAAAAATCGATCGGGATCAATCTGATCGGGAATTTGGATGAAGATGGTTACCTCAGGATGTCATTGGAAGAAGTGGCGGCCTACGTGCATGAACCAGTCGAAGCCGTGGAACGAATGCTCCAATTCATCCAGACCTTTGACCCGCCAGGGGTGAGTGCACGTAATTTGGTTGAGTGCTTACTTATCCAGCTTCAGCATCTGCAGCAGGACCCAATCGGTGAGAAAGACCAGAATTCAGAGCAGATAACTGGCTCGGTGGTGGAGTCGATCATCACTAACCATTTGCCAGACCTTCAAAAAAAGCGATATCCCAATATTGCCAAAGCTCTCGGGGTGCCGGTGGAAGAGGTCTATGAGGCCGTGCATATTATTGAAGGTCTTGAGCCCAAACCTGGCCGTCCTTACTTCTCCGATACTAGTCAAACCATTGTACCAGATGTATTCGTCTTCAAGAATGAAGGAGAATGGGTGGTGCTCCAGAATGAAGATGGGCTGCCTCGCGTTCGCATCAATCCCTATTACCAGCAAATGATGACGAATAATTCGACTAAATCGACGGATGCGGCTGCGACGCGCGTGTATCTGGAAGACAAACTGCGTGGAGCACAATGGATAATCCGAAGTATCGATCAGCGGAACAAGACGATTCTCAAGGTGGTATGGAGTCTGATCAAATTCCAAGAACCGTTTTTAGAAAAGGGCATTAAGTATTTGAAACCGCTGGTCTTGAAGCAAGTCGCTGAAGATGTCGGCATGCATGAATCAACGATTAGTCGAGTGACGACGAATAAGTACATGTATTGCCCGCAAGGGATGCTCGAGCTAAAGTTCTTTTTTAACGCGGGGATTCATCGAACGGATCCTGGCGAAGAAGATCTTTCCTCACTCACCGTTCGGGAGTTGATTAGAGAAATGGTGGGCAAAGAAAGTCCCACACGACCTCTTAAGGATCAAGAAATTGTTACCAAACTAGAAAATCGTGGAATTGAAATTGCCAGGCGAACGGTGGCCAAATATCGAGCTGAGTTGAATATCGCGCCAGCGAGCCAGCGAAAACGAATTCCTGAGGCATAACCCTTGGGCAGAGTAAGCTGGATCCAAGCAATGCTGCTCGGCTATACTAGAAAAAAGTCTCAATCGAATGGCTGATTCTCTTCATAAACAGCCGTGCAACTGCACTCAGGAACATCCTCACTTTTTAAAGACAGCATGACTGATTCATCGATACCAGGGCCACTCCAACTCGTGATTGTGAGTGGAGCATCGGGGTCAGGAAAAACCCAAGCGCTGAAGTGTCTTGAGGATCTCGGCTTCTTTTGCGTCGACAATCTTCCTCCGGCTCTCTTTCCAAAATTTGCTGAGTTGTGTGAGCAAAGTGGGCGTGACGTCAAGAACATTGCTCTTGGAATCGACATTCGAGAACGCGGGTTTTTTGCGGATTTTTTCGACAATCTGGCGCGGATGAAGAATGGCGCCTATGTTGTTGAACTGCTCTTTCTCGAAGCCAGTGATGAAGTGTTGACCCGTCGATTTTCTGAGTCACGACGACCCCATCCGTTGTTGCCTCAGCAACCAGTCTCAGAAGGGATTCGACTGGAACGTCAACAATTGAGCGAATTACGAGAGCGTGCAGACCGACTCTTGGATACGTCGGAACTTACCGTTCATGAACTTCGTGATTGGATGGCGCGCCATTATAGTGAATGGGATGCCAAGCAGAGTCTTCGAGTTTCTCTGCTAACCTTCGGTTTTAAATATGGGGTACCCTATGATGCGGACCTTGTCTTCGACGTGCGGTTTCTGCAGAACCCTAATTTCGTTCCGGAATTAAAACCCTTGACCGGAGAAAATGAACTTGTCCAACGTTATGTTCTGAACAATAAGGACACGGAGGGGTTGCTCCAGCATTTGGAGCGTCTGTTTGCGTTTCTCCTTCCGATGTTTGAACGCGAGCGACGGAGCTATCTCACCGTGGCGATTGGATGTACTGGCGGACGACATCGGTCTGTCACTATAGCGCTCCAATTACACAAAGCATTCGTCACTCAGGGGTATCCCGTGACCATCCGACACCGCGATATGCATCGGACCTAAGAGGTCTCCTTCCTTGATCCCCCACAGGTTTTTCCACGCTATACCTCCTTGGTTTCCCTATGTCGCCCAATTGTTGCGGTAGGATCGAGTGTGTTGTTGTCGGTGGCAAACGTACGATCAAGTGAAGGGACTTTTTGAATATTCAAAAATATTTGAGTGCCATTTCCTTATAGCCCAGTAGTAAAATGAACGGTTTCGGCGAAGGGGACGGAAGGTGTGCAGAGGAAGAAAAGATCAAGAGTAGTGCGAGGATTCGAGGTTTGACGGAAAATCTTGGAACAGTGTAGGGTTGCCGGTGGGCAACATGAAAAATGGATCCCTCTGCTCTCCAGATTAAAGTGTTTCACCAAAGATATTTCATGGGAATGAAGGATGCTCTAGTCGATGGTAAAGGCGTGTGTTAAATCAGTCGGGAATTTCATACGTCACTGGGGGCCGTCTCAGTTTCGCCAACGAGCCAATCGGCTGGTCGGTTTGGATATTGGATCCAGCGCGATTACTCTTGTGCAGCTGGAGAAAAGTGGTCAGAAGTTTTCGCTCACACGTTTTGGGTTTCGATGGTTGGAGGAAGGGTTAGTGATAGATGATGCCATTCTTGATCGGCAGAGGCTCGTGACCCAGTTGCAGGATCTTGTTGGGGAAAATGGTCTTGCTGGCCAGCCTGTTGTGCTGGCGGTGTCTGGACCTTCAGTCATGGTGAAACGTCTCAAGATTTCAGGTGTGCAATCTGCGGATCTTGATGAACATCTGCAATGGGAAGGGCATCGGTATATTTCCCATCCTTTGGATGACGTGTGCCTTGATCATCAGGTGTGTGGTATCAATGGGGAAGACGAATTAGACATCCTGTTGGTTGTTGCGAAGCGAAATGTGGTCGAAGATCGTCAGTTACTTGCCTCAGAAGCAGGCTTGGATCCGGTCGGGTGTGATGTTGCTGGTCTCGCCTTAGCGAATATGGCCTCACTCGCCGGTGCCGATTCCTATGCGTCACACCTGAACGTCAACCTTGGATCAGGTGGATGCACCATCGTCGCTCTGGACAGAGGGATGCCTCTCTTTATAAGGGATGCGTCATGGGAAGATGACCTTCCTGACGAGTCGACAAGAATTTTCATGGATCGTACCGATGGGGGGCATGCATCGGCTGAGAAGGATAAGTTCGGGGAGTCGGTTCTTCACCATGATGTGCAACACTTGGCGAGGGAGATCAGAAGAAATTTGAATTTCATGTACGAAGTGAGTTCAGCTGCCAAAGTTGAGAATATTCAATTAAGTGGAGCCGGAGCGACTCCTGCGCTCTGCGAAACGCTAACCAGGGAGTTATCGATACCGGTTGCATTGTTGATTCCTTTCCAAGGGATCAGAATTCGTGACTTGCATCTTAACCAGGACCACCTGTATCGATTTGGATCGTTGGCAGGAGTTGCAGTTGGATTAGCTGCGCGGAGTGACTGTTACGTATGATGGCGATTAATCTGTTGAGACGATCCCTGGCAGATTCTAGGCACTTGCGACAGAAGCGGCGCTTGGAAAGTGTGATAGGACTTCTGGCGCTGAGCATGGTGTGTATTGTCAGCGGACTGATCTGGGCGAATGTCAATAAGCAAATTCAATCGCTTCAGCAAGAACTCGCAGACAAGCGGGTGCAGGTTTCCTCCCAGGCCCGATTTGAATCAGATGTGAAGGTCCTGGTGGAACAGAGAAAAAAGCTAATGCAGGAGATCTTGCGGCTCGAGGACTTTCAAAGGTCTCGAGTGCAACCTGGGAATATTTTAGACACTATTAGCCAGAGCCTTGACCCGCTGGATCTGTGGCTTGTGACCATGCAACTAGAGAAAGGACGTCTTGCACTGGACGGACTGGCCGGTTCACGGGAGGACATTCTCAGATTTTCGAAAAATATAGAAGACCAAGCTCTATTTAAGGATGTGACCATTTCGGAGACCCGTGCCGAATTGATTGCCGCAGAAGCCTTGTACTCATTTTCCATGAATTTCAAAATAGACAGACAGCATGTTGGTTCGACCCCTTCTTGAATGGTTTGAGGTCACCTCATCGTCAAAAAAACTTGTCGTCCTTTTGGTGATGCTGGGAACTGTGGCGGTGTTGATGTATGGGATGGTCCTTGGACCTCACCTGAATCAAGTTCTTGCATTGGAACATGAGGTGCAACTGCTGGATCAAGGGTTGAAAATGCAGAATAGCTTTGGCCAACAACATCAACAATTGACGACTGAGGTGTTAGCGCTCCGCGATCGATATCAAGGCTTGAGTGAAGCTTTAGGACTGTCGTTAGCTGCCACCGAGGTCTTGTCGGGTATCTCGCACGCGGCGAATCAGGTAGGTGTATCGCTCACGTTTTGGAAGCCAGAGCCAGCACCCCCTGTGGCAGGCCATGATATCTATGAGATGGCTACCCGACTTGAGGTGGAAGGAAATTACCAGGGGTTGGCACGGTTTCTCGATGAGCTTGCACGTTTGCCAAAGGCGTTGACTGTGAATGCGTTTTCCATTTCGGCTGTACCACGTGATCAAGGATACAAGACTATCCAGGTAACGTTGAATCTGTTTGGGTATGAGTCCTCCGGGATGTTGAGCCTAGCATCATCACAAACCAGACCTCCAGTCAGGCTTCCCATCGGTGCAAGCGATTAACATCAGGGATATAAAAAAGTCATGAATCGAAGAGTATTGACACCCATTTTTTTGATAGGATGGGTGGTGATGAGTGGGGATGCTTTGGCCTTGAGAATCGGCGAGCGTGGTACGGATCAGATTGGTAAGGGTCTCATGGTGCAGCAATCCCTGTCTTTCCCTTCTGCTCAGAGGGGAAATCAATATCTAGCCTATGTACGTCGAGACCCTTTTGTTCCTCTGAATCGTAGCCGTATGCAGAGGCCATCACGATCTGAACAGCCGAACGGTCCAATGGGAGAATCAGATGTTCCGAAAGTCATGGGCATAGCGTTTGGCCCCGAAGGGTATCATGCTATTTTACTAAGGGCTGATGGGCAGCGGATTCTTGTGAGACCCGGATCTTTGTTGGACCATGAGCATGCACGTGTCATCCGTATAACCGATGATACCGTCTTATTAGAATATCGATTAAATGAAAATGGCAGGACACGTCTTTTAGAGCATCGTCTTTCTATTCATCATTCGAACACGACAGGTGGATCTTCCTAGGGCTGAAAGGTCATGGATGTTGAGCGATAGAATGCTATCCCGAGCCTTTCGCGTTAAAACGGCACCGCAAACCTTGATCAAAGTGGCGGTGCAACGTGGGGAGCACTATGTGACGGTCGTGCTCGAGGGGAATCACCTGATGGTTTATAAGATATTTCCTGTCGATGCGTTTCGAGTGAGCCTGGATCTTGAGAATGTGCGGTCAAACCTCAAATTTCCAGAACTGCCGGTGGACCACATATTGTTGACGAGGATTCGAATCGGTCAGCACAAGGATAAGCTGAGGCTGGTGTTTGATTTAAAGATGGCATTGAATAAAGAACTCAAATATGCAGTCAGGGCACGAGGAAACCAACTCGCTGTGCGATTCGTCAAGGTTTAAACCTCGGTGTACAC
>JAYWMS010000233.1:0-10859 GCA_035873215.1 Nitrospirota bacterium
CCTTTGACGTAGTCTCCATGATTTTCCATGTTCTGTTATCTCATACTCTTCCTTGACTTCTGAAAATTTCCCTTGCTAGACTTTCTCACCTAAGTAACTGGTTTTATTGTGAAAATCTTGTTTGCGTCACTCTGAGTTTGAAATAATCAATATTGATAAGGGTGTACTGCGTATTTTTTAAGTAATTCTTGAGTATTGCGAGAGGGTGTTTATGAAGGATTTTTTTCATGTCGACGATGATCTTCTCCCGAAATGGGGAATACCAAATCTATTCGCCAGTGGCGCAGAGGAAGAGTGGGGGGCTGGAGAGGAATCGGAAAAAGATAAGTTGCCGTCTGCGCCGACAGGGTTGAAAGCTGTCCCCGCGAATGGATTTATCACGATCTCTTGGGAACCCGCACCCAACGCGATGTACTACAATTTGTACTACCTTACGAGCAAAGGCGTCATGATCAAGCCCAATGACTTAGCCCGCCCTATTGCTAGTACGGATGACTTTATTCCCATTCTTGGTGTCACGAAGGAAAAAGGGACCTGCATTGAAGGCTCATCCGCTCCGTATGTCCACAATGACCTCGCCAATGGAACCTGTTACCACTACATCGTGACGGTGGTGACGGCTGATGGCGAAAGCCCTGAATCTGAAGAGGTCATGACCATTCCATCCCCCTATCTACCAATTTTGGCATTTGGCACAGACGGAGTCGACGACGGTGAGTTTCGTGCTCCCACCGGGATTGCCATTGATGGTGAGGGCTATCTGTACGTTGCCGATACCGACAATCATTCGATTCAAAAGTTTGATAAGGATGGCAATTTTATTGCTCGCTGGGGTGGCGAAGCCGACTCGGAAGAGGGGTCGTTTTACTATCCAAGAGGGTTGGCGACGACGGCAGAAGGTTATGTGTTTGTCGCGGACAGCGGTAACAATCGGGTGCAGAAATTTGATCCTGACGGAAACTTTATGCATGCCTGGGGAAAGTTTGGATTTGCATGGCGTGGTGCGGAAGCTGGCTCCTTTGATGTGCCCTGGGGCGTGGCTACTGACCAGCAGGGGAACTTGGTGGTGTCGGATACGAGTAATGCACGGATTCAAAAGTTTCAGTCAGATGGGACGCCGTTAATCAAATGGGGTCGTGACGGTAGCTTTGATGGGGCCTTCTTCTATCCGCGAGGAATGGGCGTCGACTTTGTCGGGAATATCTTCATTGCTGATGAAGGCAATCATCGCATTCAAAAATTTGATTCACGTGGGAACTTCCTGATGAAGTGGGGGAAAGAAGGCAATGGCCCCGGGCAGTTCAAGTCGCCCTGGGGGGTGGCCTGCGATGCCTTAGGGAATGTCTATGTCGTGGATAGCTCGAATCATCGCCTTCAGAAATTCGATTCTAACGGCACTTACCTTTGTTCATGGGGGAATCGGGGTCTCACGGAAGGCCAAGTGAATTTTCCATCCGGTATTGCTGTCGACAAGGAAGGCTATGTGTATGTCGTTGATAGTGGCAATAACCGAGTTATCAAATTTGCCCCGACTGAAGAAGAGTTGATGCGAGGGCGTGAAAAAGCTGAACAAGCCGCGCAACTGGAAGGCGATTCTAGTCAACTAGTCGCCTTGTTGGCGGGTAAACCAGGCGATACCGAAGCGATATTAAGTTGGTTAGATGTGCCAGGCGCTGCGTCCTACAACTTATACTTTAATACCAGTCCGGAAATTACGTTGGTATCAGCGACAAAAATTGAGGGCGTGATGAGCCCACATAACCATCTGGGGTTGAGCAATTCTGTTCCATATTTTTATGCGCTGACTTGCGTGAATGAAGAAGGCGTTGAAGGTCCACTTTCGCAAGTGGTGGACATCACGCCGGTGCTCATTGACTTGGCTGCCCCGCAATCGCCGGATATTGTGCTCAATCATGGTGGCTACATGGTCAACTCCTTGGATGTGGTGGCCACGATTTCAGCCAAAGACATGGATACGGGGGTGGCGGGTTATTTTATCTCTGAGAATCCTATGAGCCCGAGTGCGACGTTACCTGGATGGATTGAAGTTGAACCGGAGTTTAAGTTTGGCGCAACCATACCTTTTGCCCTTTCTCCAGGAGATGGTCCCAAGACGGTCTATGTGTGGTTTAAAGATGTTGGGAATAACATCTCGGTTCCGGCCAGTGCCAACATCTTGTTGAATACATCAGGGTATGTCTGTACTGGTACCTGGGGTAAGCCGGGACGAGGGGCTTCCTTACTACATGGGGGAGAATTTATGGCCCCGGTGTATGGTTTGACGATTGATCGTCAGGGATCGGTATTTGCCGTGGACAATGGGAACAATCGTATTCAAAAATTTGAAAATAATGGCAATTTCATCCTTCTTTGGGGAAATTTTGGACAGAACAATGGGAATTTCAATAATCCCACGGCTCTAGCCTGCGATGGTAAAGGCGATGTGTATGTGTGTGACACGAACAACCATCGGGTGCAGAAGTTTGATGGAAAGTTGGGCCATTTTCTGAAGAAGTTTGGGACACGCGGGAATGGCGAGGGCCAGTTCAACGCGCCATGGGGTATAGCCATTGATCGTGTGCGTGGGTATATCTATGTCGTCGATAGTGCGAACTTCCGTGTTCAGAAATTTGATGAAGACGGAGAGGTGGTGATGGCCTGGGGCAGTTTTGGGAATAATGATGGCCAATTCTATTTTGCTCGTGGAATCGCCGTCGACCAAAACGATGGGATGGTCTATGTCGTCGATATGGGTAACCATCGTATTCAAAAATTCGACACCAGTACCAATGTCTTACCACAGTTAGTGGCCAAGTGGGGAGGTGGTTTGGGTGCCGGTCATGCGAGCAGTGCCCAGGCTCAGGATCCCGGTCAGTTCCGCTCACCGTGGGGTATTGCCATTGATAGTGTTGGTGATGTGTATGTGGCGGACACGGGTAACCAACGTATTCAAAAGTTCGACCGTGATGGCAATTTCATCACCCAGTGGGGTGGTTTTGGGAATACTCAGGGACAATTTAATTTTCCTTATGGGATTTCTGTCGACGCGAAGGGCCATGTGTTTGTGATCGACAGCGGCAATATGCGAGTGCAGCATTTCATGCCGGCTGAGGATGCCCAAGAGTTTCTTCAGGACGAAGCCGAATCCGTTGCTCTGCTTGCAGAAGGGGGCGCCCATTAGCGGTAAGACTGTCAATTGATTGAAGATTAAGCTTTCCGGCGATGGCCGGGAAGCTTAATCTTTTCCTTCCTGACACCTGCACTCCTCTCGATCTCGATTTTTGAGTGAAATCTTGTTAGAGTAATGCCGTATTCTCTCTCCTTCAGTGGACTCTGCCATAACGATTCATACGTGGGTTTTTGACGTGTCTCTGCTAGGCCATCGTACATTCAATAAAATGGTGCATTTGTTGAAACGGAGTTAGGTGATGGGTATTTGGGATCACTCGCGTATTGGACTGACATTTGACGATGTGGTGTTAGTGCCAGCCAAGTCTGAAGTCGAGCCAAGCGAGGTTCAAACACATACGCACGTCACCCGTCACATTCGAATCCATATCCCAATTTTGAGTGCGGCTATGGATACGGTGACGGAAGGACGTTTGGCCATTGCCCTAGCTCGGGAAGGAGGGATCGGCATCATCCATCGCGCGATTTCTCCTGAAGCACAGGCCATTGAAGTCGATAAAGTCAAGAAATCCGAGAGTGGGATGATACTTGATCCCATTACCATTTCGCCCAATCAAACGATTCGCGATGTGCACCATCTTATGGCGACCTATCGTATCTCGGGCATTCCTGTGACCAAGGACAAAAAATTGGTGGGCATATTAACCAACCGGGATCTGCGGTTCGAAAGCCGAATGGATTTGCCGGTTGCCCAATTAATGACTCGGGAAAAACTGATCACGGTTCCTGAAGGGACGAGCTTATCCAAGGCCCGAGAAATTCTTCATGAACATCGGATTGAAAAACTTCCCGTGGTGAATGAGGAAGGGGAACTCAAAGGCCTCATCACCATCAAGGACATTCAAAAACAAATAAAGTATCCAAATGCCTGTAAAGATGACCATGGTCGTCTGCGTGTAGGCGCCGCGGTTGGTGTGGGGGCCGATGTTGAAGAACGACTCCAACGACTCGTGAAGGCTGGGGTCGATCTCGTGGTTGTCGATACCGCTCACGGCCATTCACGGAATGTGCTTGATACGTTGTCGATGATCAAGAAAACCCATCCATCGCTGGATGTCATGGCTGGAAACATCGCGACGGCGGTGGCGGCAAAAGAGTTAAGAGACCACGGCGCTGATGCCGTCAAGGTCGGCGTAGGCCCTGGATCCATCTGTACGACACGAATTGTCTCCGGGGCCGGTGTGCCTCAGTTAACTGCCGTGGCTGATTGTGCAGAAGCGTTGGCAGGGAGCGGCATTCCTGTGATTGCGGACGGAGGCATCAAATATTCTGGAGATATCACCAAAGCCCTGGCGGTTGGAGCGTCGGCTGTCATGATTGGTTCCCTTTTCGCTGGAACTGGGGAATCGCCTGGAGAGACCGTGCTCCTACAAGGCCGGACCTATAAGGAATATCGTGGCATGGGATCGCTTGGTGCCCTGGAACGTGGTGGGAAGGACCGATATGCACAGGAAGGACAAGTCGCCGCCAAACTCGTTCCCGAGGGAATCGAAGGTCGAGTCCCGTATAAAGGTCCATTGGCCGCAATGGTATATCAACTCGTGGGCGGCATTAAAGCTGGGATGGGATACTGTGGGTGTCGTACGATTCCCGAGTTACAACAAAAGGCCGAATTTATCCGTTTGACCCAAGCAGGTCACCGCGAAGGTCATGTTCATGACGTGGTGATTACGAAGGAGGCTCCTAACTATCGTGCAGACATGGAGTAATGTCGAAACGCTGGTCGTGTCATTTTATTCATCAACTGTTGTCATAAGGCACCTGTAAGTTCTTGGCACATAGGACCCCAGGTCGATTTGAATTGTCATGCATTCCATGGAGTCCTGTTACGACACAATCGTCATTCTTGATTTCGGGTCACAATACACCCAATTAATCGCTCGCCGGATTCGAGAAATTCACGTTCATTCCGTTATTCTGCCCGCTTCTACCTCCCTCCAGACTATCCGAGATCATTCGCCAAAGGGTTTGGTGTTTTCTGGCGGACCGTCGAGCGTCACGGATGCCAGCTCGCCGACGTGGTCAGAGGCCGTGTTGCAGGAAGGCATTCCCATTTTAGGGATCTGTTATGGCATGCAATTAGTCGCTCACCACATGGGTGGGCGTGTCGGACAGTCCGATCGACGCGAATTTGGACGAGCCAATCTCACCGTGCAGGATGCGTCTGATTTATTTCGAGGAATTGAAACAGGCACTCCCTTTCCCGTGTGGATGTCGCATGGTGATCGCATCGACTCGCTTCCAAAGGGATTCATCCCTATTGCGAAGACGGAGAATTCGCCGATTGCCGCGATGAAACATGTGGAGGGTGCCCAGCGATTCTATTGTCTGCAGTTTCATCCTGAAGTTGCCCATACCACCAATGGGACTCGCATTTTGCAAAACTTTGTCCAAGACATTTGTGGGTGTCAATCAACCTGGACGATGGGGTCCTATCTCCAGAATTCAATAGAAGAGATTCGCGATAAAGTCGGGACCAAGCAGGTCATTTGTGGATTGAGTGGGGGTGTCGATAGCGCAGTGGCTGCAGCGATGACGCACCGTGCCATCGGAAAGCAACTCACCTGTGTGTTCATCGATAACGGTTTGCTCAGGAAACATGAAGCCGTTCAACTTCATAAAGTATTTGGTTCTCAGGATTTTAATTTCGTTATGGTTGATGCCTCCTCGAAATTTTTGCAGGCACTAGGGCGTGTGGCTGATCCAGAAAAAAAACGGAAAATTATCGGGCGTCAGTTTATTAAAGAATTCGACGCCAAAGCCAAAGAGATTGGCGATGTGTCGTTTCTCGTTCAGGGAACGCTATATCCCGATGTCATCGAAAGTGTGAGTCATAAAGGCCCATCAGCCACGATCAAAACCCATCATAACGTGGGTGGCTTGCCGGCACGGATGAAATTGAAGCTGATTGAACCGCTTCGTGAACTTTTTAAAGATGAAGTGCGGGAACTTGGGCGGGAGCTGGGCTTGCCGGATGACATGGTGCAGCGACATCCCTTCCCTGGTCCCGGTTTGGCAATCAGAATTTTAGGCGCGGTTTCACCCGAGCGGATAGCGATATTGCGTGAAGCGGATGCCATATTCATCGATGAACTCAGACAGCATGGTCTCTATCACGATGTTTGGCAAGCCTTTGCCGTCTTGTTGCCGGTGCAAACTGTAGGCGTAATGGGCGACCAGCGAACCTATGAGAATGTGATTGCGATTCGTGCTGTCACCAGTGTGGATGGCATGACCGCGGACTGGGCGCGGTTACCCCATGAAATGCTTGCCATAGTCTCGAATCGGATTATTAATGAAGTGAAGGGCGTCAATCGCGTCGTCTATGATGTGAGTTCTAAGCCCCCGAGCACCATCGAGTGGGAATAACAAGGGCAGAAAAATGCAAGTGAGACTTCAAAAAGTGATCGCCGCGAGTGGATTGGCATCCAGGCGGAAGGCTGAAGACCTGATCCGACAAGGGAGAGTCACCGTCAATGGCGCTGTCACCTATAAGCTAGGGACATGTGTTGATCCCCAGGTTGACCATGTGAAGGTCAACGGGGATCATGTAGGCTCGGCCGAACCAGAAGTATTCATCTTATTGCATAAGCCTGCGGGCTACCTGACGACGATGAAAGATCCGCAAGGTCGGCCGACCGTGGCGAACTTGGTGGAAAAGGTGCGCCTTCGCGTGGTTCCCGTTGGACGATTGGATTTTGACGCGGAAGGATTGCTGCTACTCACGAACAACGGGAAAATTGCTCAGGCCTGTCTTCATCCAAAGTATCATGTGCCGAAGACCTATTTGGTGAAGGTTTCTAAAGTTTTATCCGAGGAGGAACTGGCGCTTTTGCGACAGGGGATTCAGCTGGACGACGGGATGACATTCCCGGCGGTTGTCAAAAAGTCTGGAAAGGCGCGGGTCAATTCCTGGATCGAGATGACGATTTTCGAGGGGCGGTCGCATCAGGTCAAACGGATGCTTGAAGCGTTAGGACATCGTGTGTTGCGACTCAAGCGTATTCGCTTTGGCCCATTGGGATTGGGTGATTTGTTGCCGGGCGACTTGAGATTTGCGACGGATGCTGAGGCGAATGCGTTGCGAGCGATTCTGGAACGAATTCCCCGACGAGAAAAGCTTCCGTTGAAAATCGTTCGTGCTCCTGAAGCCCCTATTCAAAGGATAAGACCTCAAGTTCGACAGCGCTCTGCGCAAACGGGCCCTTCTGAACGCCGGGGGGTGATTGCCCAGAAATCTTCCAGAAAACCTACCATAAAGGTGACAAACAATTTTCAAAAGAAGAAACCTGCTTTGGCGGCACGTTCAACAAAAGATACGCAATTACGGGCGAAGCCTTCCCCTGGCATAAAGGGACCACGAAGACCGGTTGAACGATCCAAGAATAAACGTCCGTCATTTCCGCATGGTGTGAAGCCTCAAGTGGTGTTGCAAGCATTCATGGACCATGAAAAACAGGTGTTAGATGAATTGAAGGAACGTTCATCACGATACCTGAAGAATACCCCCCCTGTTCATGGGAGGAAGGCTGATACAAAATCCGGTTCCCCATCTCGCGCGAAACCAGCACAAAGCAGCCGGTCCAGAAACAGCTCAAAGCCTCGTCCGGCAACTCCCAAAGGCCAATCACGCTCAACTACACGTCCACGAGCGCCCAAAAGCCGTGTGTTGAAAAGGAGTCGTGGGTGAAGAACGCTGATCGATTCAGGTGTGACTCTAAGGGTATTACGACTCTAATCCATGATATGACGGGAATAGATCGAGTGATACGAAGAAAGGGTTGCCTGTGAGTATGATTCGTTCACATCATTGCGGTGAATTAACCACCAATCATCTTGAAAAGACTGTCACGCTGATGGGTTGGGTGCACGGACGTCGAGACCATGGTGGGGTGTTGTTCATTGATGTGCGCGACCGATATGGAGTGACTCAGTTGGTGTTTGATGTCGAGAAAGATGCGGCATTGCATGAACAGGCGAATACCCTGCGAAATGAATTCGTGATTGCCGTCACCGGGCTCGTTCGAAAACGACCAGAGGAATCCCTTAATCCGCAGTTATCGACAGGAGAAATTGAGGTCGAAGTCCAATCGATTCAAATTTTGAATCAATCCAAAACCTCGCCATTTTATATCGAAGATGAGGTGCAGGCTACGGAAGCGCTTCGATTGAAGTACCGGTATCTGGACATGCGACGTCCTAGAATGCAGAAGCTTCTCAAGCTTCGCCACGACGTGACCCATCACACCAGACAGATTCTGCACCAACAAGGGTTTCTGGAAATCGAGACGCCGATCTTGACTAAGAGTACGCCTGAAGGGGCGAGAGATTACCTGGTGCCCAGTCGGGTGAATCCTGGGGAATTTTTTGCCTTGCCGCAGTCTCCCCAACTGTTTAAACAAATATTAATGGTAGGAGGAGCCGATCGGTACTTCCAAATCGCACGCTGTTTCCGTGACGAAGACCTTCGACTGGATCGTCAGCCGGAATTCACTCAGATTGATTTGGAAATGTCCTTTATTACTCGTGAGCAGATTCTGACGTTAATTGAGCAGTTGCTGGTTTCTGTCTGCAAAGATGCAGCGGATGTGACTTTACCGACTCCGTTTCCGCGTCTAAGCTATCACGAAGCCATGTCTCGATACGGCACGGATAAGCCTGATCGCCGGTTTGATCTTGAGTTGAAGGACCTCAATGAGGTGGCGAAGCAAGTTGAATTTAAGGTGTTTCGTGGGACGGTTGAATCCGGTGGCCAAGTTTCAGGATTGGTGGTCAAGGGGGGAGCCCAGATCACTCGTAGCCAAATCGATCGGTTAATTGATGTCGCTAAAGGATTTGGAGCGAAGGGGTTGGCTTGGGTCAAAATCGGTGATGGTTGGAAGCTGGACTCGGCCATTGCCAAATTTCTTACGCCCGAACCGTTTCAGCAAGCCCTGCCTGATGCCGGCCCGGGTGATCTGATGCTCTTCGTCGCCGATAAGCCGGCTGTCACCTATGACGTCCTAGGACGGTTGCGATTACATCTCGGGGAGGAACTGAATTTAATCGCGAAGGATCGGTGGGAGCCTCTTTGGGTGCTCGATTTTCCCTTCCTGGATTACGATCAAGAGGAAAAACGGTATGTGGCGCTGCATCATCCTTTTGCCGCGCCCTATGAAGAGGATCTGCCGTTGTTGGATTCTGATCCACTTAAAGTCAGAGCTCAGGCCTATGATGTGGTCTTAAATGGTTTTGAATTAGGGGGCGGCAGCCTCCGGATTCATCAACATGAGATTCAAAGCCGTGTCTTTGATTTGCTCGGGATTACTAAAGAGGCGGCTCAGGAAAAGTTTGGATTTCTCTTGGATGCACTGGAATATGGTGCTCCGCCACATGGTGGCATTGCTCTCGGACTCGATCGCTTGCTCATGTTATTGGGAAAGACCGAATCCATTCGCGATGTGATTCCCTTTCCTAAAACCCAAAAAGCGCAATGTACGATGACGCAAGCGCCTTCCGCCGTCAGTCCTACCCAACTCAAAGAACTTCGGATTAAACTCGATCTGGAAATTTAAACAGGGAATGAAGAGTGCCTAGGCTTCCCTGACGTTCACGACAATGCTGTGGAGTCCCGTCGCTCCGTTGGGTTGGGGTCGGGTCATTTCAGAAGTTTGGACTTTTCCGACCGTATCGATGGCACGGACGAAGACCAATGCCTTGTGGGGAGGTACGTCCTTCCAGTGATAATTCCACACCACCCAGGACCAGGGTGAATGTGGTGGCTCAATCTCCGCTTCCACCCATGTTTTTTCTTGATCGAAACTGAGCTGGACCTGTGAGATGGACTGTGGTCCACCGAATGCAATCCCGCGAAAGTGAACATTCTGACCGCCAACCTCTTGGTAATGTCCCGGGCTATCGATGCGGGAAAAAATATGGATCGTGCCCTCATCGGTCCAGCCTTTTCTCTGCCAGTAGCCTTGGTAATCGCCATTATAGACTTCGATCTCCGTAATCCATTTCACGTTTTTTATTCCGTACAGGCCTGGCACTAACAGTCGCAGCGGAAACCCATGTTCCTTTGGCAATTTTTCGCCATTCATCAGGTAGGCCAGCATGACTTCGTCATGCATGGCGCGTTCAAAGGGAATGCTATCGTGATAGGCATCAGCTCCTCGGAAAATTACATCACGCGCGGTTTCTTGATCAGCGCCCGCCTCCTGCAGAAGGTCCTTTAAGGAAATGCCACGCCAGATGGCATTGTTAATGCTTGATCCACCGGGGAGCGTATCAATGCACATCAAGGTGGACACCTGATCAAACGAGGGCCGGTTCAAAATATCACGCCAACCCAAATCGAGCGGATTCGTCACAGCCCCTTTCACCACCATTCGCCATTGCTCCTGATCCAGATCACGGGAGATGTTATATGGCGAATCCATGTAATTAACGGTGTAAAACTGATCATTTGGCGTGAAATAAACGGTATCTCGAGGTGGGATGGCAAACATGCTTCCGAAATCACAACCGGTGAGCATACTGCCAAACCCAGCCAGAGCACCCAGGCTAGTCACTTTAAATAGATTTCGACGGGAAATATCCATTTAACCTCGGACCATTTTTGAAGCAAAATTCTCTCAATCGGATGGCTGATATACCGTAATTATCTCTGAGGTTTATGTGGACTGCAA
>JAYWMS010000237.1:0-4451 GCA_035873215.1 Nitrospirota bacterium
GGCATGTGAGGGAGATATTCAACAGGCACTATAGGAAACCTGTCCGCAAGAAGAGGTTCAAGAAGTTGCAGCGTCTCCGGGAGCGATGAACGATTGGCTGGAGAGCAGCACAAATCCGTGGCTTCGGAGTAGAACGGGAAATTCGGCAATCTTGTCCGGTAAGCGGGCCAACAAATGTTCTTGGAGAATGAGCATGGTCAGATTGCCTGATTCAACGAGATCCAATAATCGCTTCTCGTCGTTGGGCCCAAGAAAGTGAACTTTTCGTTGAGCGTAATAGGAAAGAGAGGGCCGTTTGCGGCCAAACTGGATCAAATGGTCATCTGAACCAAGATTAAGTCCTGCAATTTTGGCAAGTTTCTGTGGAGGTTCAATAAAATACTTGCTGAAATGTGGAAGGGGAAACAAGATAATCATGACCAGTAAGCTCGCAATTAATCCCCCGGAAATCCAAAAGGCAACCGGTCTCCGATTTTCGTTCCTGGCCGTCATGCGAATGGCTATGACTCCGACGAACAACATGGTCCCCGCAATCATAGGAGTAAATCCTATTCCAAGCTGGCTCGCTGCAGGAAACTCAACGGCGATTTTATCTCTGAACGTTTCAAAAATTGCCGGCAACGACACTAAAGCGATGCCGATCAGGTATCCCAGAAAGACGAGAATGCCAAGCGAGACTCCCAATCCCCGTGGTTCGGGTTCTTTTAGGAATCGTGCCCAAAGGACCGCTGCGATCAAGGAGGCCGCTGGAAACAACGGCAGAATGTAATGGGGAAGCTTTGTTGCCGAAATTGTAAAGAAGCATAGAATTGCCACGATCCAGAGCGCGCAAAAGAGCAGAAGTCCATCCTCGTCTTGTCCTGATCGTGTCCCTGCCCAATATTTTTTCCAGCCTTGGAGTTGTTGGTACAGGGCTACGACTAATAGTCCACTCCAAGGGAAAAATCCCACCAATACCACAGGAATGTAGAACAGCAATATGCCACCGTGGCCTTCCATCGGATTGGCAAATCGTCCGGTGGTATTGGCTTGGGCGGCGGCCGCGTAGTCAGCACCGTGAATGGCAAACATGGCGATATACCAAGGGGCGGCGATAAAAATGAACAGGAACCATCCGGCAAATGGCTTGCCTCGAGTAAAGTAGTGCCGCCACTGTCTGGTGAGCGTCAGATAGGGAATGACGGCGAGGAGGGGAATGATAATACCGACCGGTCCTTTGGCCAGCATGGCCAATCCCATACCAATGTAAAAGCCCCACATCCAACGATGGTCTGTGCCTTCTTGGCTGAATCCAAGCCAGAAACTATATGTGGCGAGGGTAGTGAAGAAAACGAGTTCAGGGTCGGTCAGCACCATGCGATGAATTCCAACAAACTCTGGATTGAGTAAGAGCATAAGAGAGCTGAACAGTGCAATGGTCGAGCCCAGCACGCGATTGACGAAATGGTATTGAAGGATCAAGAGCGCAATGCCAAACATTGCAGAGGGGAGACGGGCTGTAAACTCGTTGATGCCGAACAATGCGTAGGTTGAGCTGATGATCCAATAAACGAAGGCGGGTTTCGCATAGCGAGGTTCATAATTGAGGGTTGGTGAAATCCAGTCGCCTGTCTCAAGCATTTCCCGGGCGGCTTCGGCGTTACTGCCTTCGTCCCGATCGGTAAGTCCCATGCCTCCCAGTCCGACGAGCAATAACAAACAGGCGAGGCAAAGCAGGAGAAGAGGTTGAAGGGTGTTTGCGGATAAGCTCGGTTGGTCGGAAGCACTGGCTGATGCAGAAAGATCAGCCATGCGTGGCTCGTTTGCGCTTGCGATAGATCAACATCAGATTGCGTAGATACACGAATGACCCAATGCCTTGTCCGGCGATGAACACTGGGTCTTTACGATAAATGGCATAGGTGAGCACAATAAGTCCTCCGCCTAAACTCATATACCAAAACGCGATGGGCATCTGGCTTTCCGCATTCCGCTCGGACGCGATCCATTGAATAATCCAGCGAGAAAAAAACAAACTCTGCCCCAAAAACCCGATGCTCAACCACATGATTTCTATGGAGGTCAAATTTGCGAAGTAGTCACTCATAATTAGAATAGGCCAGTTATTAGAGAAGCGTGTTTGTTGGGAATGAAGCCTGTCGAGGGTTGTGTTTTACAGCTCGTCATGGATTGCTAAAGACAGGCATCTTGAAATTTGCATGGTTCGTGGTTAGGCCGTGGGTTTTGGTGGACCTTGAGGCGTGGGTGGATGATCGACAATACGATATCTAAAGCTACGTTGCTGCATCCAACGAACGGCAAACAGATCATAAAGCCCAGCAAATACCCGATTTCCGATGCCATACTTGGAGTGCCCATGTGCCCTCGGGAAATGTTGAACGGGCACTTCCGTGACGGAAAATCCATACATCTGCGCGAGAGCAGGGAAGAAGCGGTGCATATTCCGAAAGAGCGGAATGCGTTCGATCACCGCCCGACGAAATACTTTCAGCGAGCACCCCGTATCCTGAATGCCATCATGGATGACCGCATTGCGGACGAAGTTGGCAATGCGTGACGAGAGCTTTCGAACGATATTGTCCAGGCGCTGCTGCCGGTGCCCACAGACGAGATCATACTGATCTGCCAAGGGCAGAAGTTTGGCGAGGTCTGCGGGGTCATATTGAAGATCTCCATCCAATGTAGCAATCAACGTGCCACGAGCATGGCGAAATCCCGCATCAAATGCCGCAGTTTGTCCATGATTGCCATCCAGATGAAGAACCTGGACTTCTGGGCTTTGTGCCACCAGTTCATCCAGGATTGTACTACTGCCATCGATACTCCCGTCGTCCACAAAGATAATTTCAAAGGGAGCCTTTTGTGAGGCTTCGATGCCCGAAAGGACCTTAGTAAGTTGATTGGTGAGGGGATGAAGGTTGTCCCGTTCATCTTTGATAGGGATCACCACGGAGATCCAAGGAACAGAAGATTGGCTCATGATTTCGTGTATGGGTATGAAAATGAATCAACCAAAGTGGATGATCAGGATGGGATGATCTCGTTCCCCCAGATACCGAGGGCATTCTACTCAACTGGGGAAAAGGGGTCAATGAACTATCGCCATTATGGATGAACTGCGAAGGGAAATCCGTGAACTGAAACCCGTAAACGGTGTTGAAAAAAAAGATGCCAAAATCCTGAATCCAAATAGTTTCTTCCAGGCAGCACAGTTAACTTGTTACGGGTTACAACACTGGTCTTGTCCCTTTGCCACCAAATTTGTGGCGCATGTAAATCCTTTATGATGGAATGATTGTGAAATGCAGTGTGCCCATTCGCGAGACGGAGTTCGCTTCAAAGCCCACGAAGATATGTATCTGATAGCCGCCGGGCTGCCATCCTCCATCAGGTGCAAACAACTTCAAATAGCCACTTTCATCTTCCGTTGCCAAATATACGATATCCTCATCGAGCATGTCGGGTTTTGGACTATCCGGCGTATGTTGGGGGTAGAGCTGTCCAAAGACCTGATAGGAAGTAAAGTGTTTAAACACGCGGAACACGACGTAAACGGCCAGATTATCCTGGTGGAATTGTTGCGTGGGGCGTACCGGGATATACACATGTCCGCGGCGATGTTCAAGATCCTCATCGACATCTTCAGCCAGGATAAGTTCTTGAAAGAGACCTTTGGGCTTCTCATCGATAGAGGCTGGCTGGTGTGAAGAGTCGTAATAGGGCAGGTTGTTCGATGAAGTCTCCGCGGGAACGGTTGGCATCGAATCAAAATCGGCATACCCGTGTTGAGTTTCTGTGGGATCAAAAGGGGCGGGAGTTTGACTAGGCTCTTGTGCGAAAGCTGGAGAATATCCCATGCCGAAAAGGACCAAGCTCAATACTGAGCTTGTGACGATCAGATGATATAAGCATCGGGAAAAGGGATGACCGAAGCGTAGCAGGCAGGGGCGGTAAAAATAGGAAAGAATGGGCATGTGATGCTCATGTGGCATGCCTGGCAAGTTGTAGAACATTCGATTTAGCCCTTCTTACATCATACCCGTCAGACCCGCATTTTTTTAGCGGGCATCCAAATCTGAAGAAAACTCAAGATGGATTCCTGCTAGAGATTGGCAGGAAGGACAGATATGAAGGTCATGCCTTTCAAAAATCTCTTCCATGAAAAATGTTCAACCGACCATGCTTCGATATATTACGAAAGCTTAGGTTTCAATGGATAAACAGTACCCGTCCGGGTCTTTGTTTCGTATGCAAGGTCTCTACCGTCCACGCAGGAACGCTGTCAAGAAAACGAGGTTGCCTTGCGAGCTAAAAACCCCCTTTGTTAAAATCCATTTCCTTAACCGAGGGCGAGAAGTTGAACTTACTGTAATTAACTGAATTAGGACATGAAATGGCTGCTCAGGTTGCACTGAATGACGATGCGTTGCCGCAAATAATGGGAGACTTTG
>JAYWMS010000263.1:0-4318 GCA_035873215.1 Nitrospirota bacterium
CTCAAGCTTCGACAAGTTGGAAGACGCGCTGGTCGGCGTATCCTAGGTTTTGGGACTCGCCCTTCGACACTCATTATCCCACTCCATCGGTCACTTCCAGGTATCAACAAGATACACCCTCTCGTTTGTTGTCCCTTCAAAGGACGCACCCCGTATCCTTATCCCCTAGTAGGACCAGGAATCCTGGCATCATTCGCACATATACCTATGAGAGCAGTGTGGTTTGGGAGAGGAACGAGATGTCGGGCTTATCAGACTGAAGCGGGTTGAGGAGAATCAGATGTCGCAGTATTCCTCATGATTTCTTTTGCTTTATCCAACGTCTCCTGAATTTCTTGCGGATTACCCAAGTCAATTTGAAAAATTCCTGACATTTCCAAAAATCCTTGGGTGATTTTATCCATTGTCTCTTCGAGGTCGGTGAGGTTCATACCCAACAAATCTTGAGCCCCGGTGACGGCATCACCTACGGCTCGTTCGGTCTCAGGATCACACCACACATCAGCCAGCCGACCGGTGAAGGCCACACATTTTACGACCGGCAAAAACTCTTCGGAAACTTCGGTTTCCATCGAATCATGACTACACTGAATCGCAGCCTGCAGCAATTCCGGCAACTGCCAGTTTTCTGCGAGCCAGGCACCTACTTCCGCATGATCCGAACCAAGATGCTCTCGTTCCAATTCCCGAAGTCTCGTATGATTTCGGTTCGACTGCGTGATCAAATCGCCATACAATTCCGAATGCGTTTCACTCAGCACTAACACACCAATGTCCTGCAACAAAGCTGCGAGAAAAATCTCTTCAACATCAACCATGCGAGCCCATGTCCCCAAAACCCGTCCTGAAACGCTGGCCAAGAGAGAGCGCCGCCAGTACTGAATATGATCAAAGCCTTTGCTCCCATGCCGCGACAGATCCCGATACAGCGAAAAGCAAAATGCCAAGGTCGCCACGGAATTCATGCCTAACAACGTAATCGCCTGGGTTACTGTCGTGACCTTATGCCGAGCGCCTCCATAGAAACTGGAATTTGCTACATTGAGCACTTTGGCGACAAACGTCGGATCTTTGCTGATCAAATCTCCCATCTTTTTGATATCCGCATCTTCGCTCCGGCACATTTGTAAGACCTGGAGAGGTAATGCCGGGATAGCGGGCAGCGTTTTACAATTCTTAATCCGTTGAAGAAGATCAGGTGTCATGTTGGCTCCAACTTTTTTCGCTATTGCCTGATAGGCTCAATCCACATGATGGAAATGGGGCAAGAAGAATCATCGTGGTTTCCAGAATGTCGAGAACTTGATTACCCTATCGGAAGGATTGTTCACGACTTAAGCATAATGCACAAAGACGAGTAGCTACTCTCAATGAGATTTGGTGGTCCCCAATCCTGTTGCCTATCAAACCTTTTTACCAACCAAGCGAACGCACACTATTGTAAAAATACGACGCGAATAATGGGAGCGAAAAAGAATACCCGTTACTCTGGATATATATTAAGGAAGAGTGGGCTAAAGACTGCGGATTTTCATCCTGCTGAAACGAGAGATCTTACTGGCACGCCGAACAGAGTGGAGGCCGAAGCGTCATTCACATTGATCATTACCAGATCGCCTGGCTGAACCTCCAAGGTGCTTTTTCCCCAGACCACGGTGACATTTCGCTCCGTGTGCCCCATCCATTGAGTTGAGGATTTCTTGGCATCCCCCTCCACAATGACCTCCACACTATGCCCGATAAGTCGGCGATTAATCTCAGCAGAAATGACACGCTGGCGTTCGACTAAACGCGTGACTCGATCGGATTTGACCAGTTCAGGAATATCATCAGGAAATTGACGACTGGCAATGGTGTTCTTTCGTTCTGAATATTTGAAGATAAAGGCTGATTGAAATTCTACCTCTTCAATCAATCGGTAGGTATCCAAAAACTCGTTCTCCGTCTCTCCACAAAACCCACAAATGATGTCCGTGCTGAGTGCAATATCCCCACGAACGCGAATATCATCCACGAGACGCCGAAATTCTGTCTGAGTATAGCCACGCCCCATTCGATCCAACATACGATCGTTCCCTGATTGCACAGGCAAATGAATTTGGCTGCAAATCTTGGGATGTCCGGCAACCGCATCCAACAAGGGCTGAGGGAAATCTTTGGGGTGCGGAGAAGTAAACCGCACACGTTCAATGCCTGAGATATCTGCAATCGCTGTCAGAAGATCGGCAAAAGACCAGTTTTCATGGCAATAGGAATTGACGTTCTGTCCTAGTAGAGTGATTTGCTTGTACCCTTGTGCGACAAGGGCCTGGGCTTCCTCAATTATCCCCTCCGGTGAACGAGACCGCTCACGCCCGCGAGTGTATGGAACTACACAAAACGAACAAAAATTATCACAGCCTCGCATGACGGCAATCCAGGCATTCACGCCGGGACCTCGGTCTGGAAGGATGTACTCATACGTCTCATATTCTGAAAGATCGACGGCTAGACCCCGTTCGCGGGTTTTCAACGCATTGATGAGCAAGTCCGGTAATTGCCGGTAGCCATCAGGCCCTACTATCACATCAATCAAGGGCACCTTTTCCATCAGCTCCTTTTTAAGATTTTGTGCCATACATCCCAGGACCCCCACTACCAGATTTCGCGAGCCCTTCACCTCATGAAGCTTCCCTAAGTGGCCATAGACACGATTGTGGGCATTTTCCCGAATTGCACAAGTATTCATCAGAACGACATCTGCCTTACCCTGGTCTTTTGAAAACTCAAATCCGCGCTTCTGTAATATCGAACGGACTAATTCCGTATCGTACTCATTCATCTGACATCCGAAAGTTTCTATATAGACGGTATACGACATATCTCTCTGCTCCTCACCACCTAACTAACACGCATTCCGAATTCGTCCGACTTCATTCCTTTAACTCGGGACCACCATTGGCAACACGGATTGGTTTCGAGTCGAGGGCTCTTTTTTAACCAACTCCCCCAGTGCCAACCCATCCATCACCCCGCCAATACACACTGTGTGTACTTGATTTGTGAGAGGCTCGGATGACCGCACGCCTACCTTGATGAAATTATCAGTCAATCCAGTCCATACACCTCTTGAATCCTGGGACTCAAACAGCACGGAAACCCGGCTATCGATAAACCTTTGATAAAACCCGACGCGTTTCAGACGAGAGAGTTGCGATAATTGCTGGCTCCTTAATTTGATCACACACTTAGGCACTTGCGTATTCAAACGCGCAGCTGGCGTTCCCGGACGAGGAGAAAAACTAAATACATGACAATAGGCAAAGGGACCCTTACGGATCACGTCTACGGTTCGAGCAAACTGACTTTCTGATTCTCCGGGGTAGCCCACCATGACGTCCGTGCCAATGCACACATCCGGTATACGTTTCACGAACCTGTCAATGAGAGCCAGGTATTCTTTGACCGTATACGGACGATTCATGTCTTTCAATATACTATCATCACCGCTTTGCAATGGCACATGCACAAAACGGCATACTTTTTTCGAACCCGCCATATACTCGATGAGTGCATCCGGAATAGTGGTCGGCTCAATCGATGAAATTCGAATCCGATTCAAACCCGGGATGGCTTCTAGGCGGGCGAGAAGATCAACGACATTTCCAGATGCCGTGTTAAAGCGGCCGATGTTCACTCCTGTCAACACCAGCTCTCGATGACCACGCCTTACGAGTGCCTCCGCTTCTCGTACTGCATCATCAAACAGCCTACTCCGCTCTCGACCGCGAGCAAATGGAATCAAGCAGAACGAACACATGACGTTACATCCGTCTTGAATCTTGAGATTCGCTCGAGTAGTACCATACTCGCCGACACCGTCCTGGGTGAAATCATCACGGTCCAAGGTGCGAGTATGCAGAACGGTGGGCTCTGGTTGTTTAATCAGTCCCCGATCTTCAGACAAGAAGGCGGCCAAGTCCATTTTGTATTGATTCCCGACGATCACATCGATTCCCGGAATCTTTTGCAATGCCTCCACACCCGTTTGGGCATAGCAGCCCGTCACAGCAACCACCGCATCCGGTGAATGCCGTAAAGTACGACGCACAACGCTCCGACAATCGGCTTCCGCTCCTTCCGTGACCGAGCAGGTGTTCACAACCAGAAGGTCTGTGGGTGCACCAAAGGAAACGGGTTGATACCCTGTTCCTTTAAACCGATCCACCAAGACTGCAGTTTCTGCCTGATTGAGGCGACATCCAATGGTATGAAACGAAACTTTTTTCATTATAGTGCCTATCGCTAGAAAAACGGTTGTATTATAGAGAACCCATTG